>NZ_JAMBDT010000148.1:0-9283 GCF_025143765.1 Gordonia sp. p3-SID1431 | reverse complement strand
AGTACACATCGTCTCTGCGTGACATTCTTGCGGCTTACAACCTTGTTTCGGTCCGAAAGATCAGTCAGGACACGAACTTTGACCCTGACGCTTTCGTACGTTCGCGCGACACGCTGCATATTACGGTGCCGACCGAGCATCAGAACGCTCTGGGGCCGATCGTTGCGGGCCTGTTGGAGGCAATTCGGTTCGCGCAGTACAACTATCATCGCGCCGTGGAGGCTGGGGTTGAGCCCGACCCTCATATGCATCTGACGTTTGTATTGGATGAGGTTACGAACACTGCGCCGATGCCCATTCCAAAGCTCGTGTCGGAGGCTGGTGGCCAGAAGCTGCACTTGATCATCGCGCTGCAATCGTTGAGCCAGGCCAATGAGCGATGGCGAGACGCGGCCAAGGACTTCCTGTCTATGTTCAACGCCAAACTCATCCTGCCTGGTGTCGTTGATCCGGCTGTGACTCACACCCTGAGTGAAGCGGCAGGGCACTACGACCGAGTGATCGAGGGTGTCAGTCAGTCGACCTCTTATGTTGGGCCGTACTCACGGAAGGTGACGCAGCAACAGCCGAACTGGACGATCCAGCGTCAGCGTGTCCTTGAGCCGGACCACATCTCTCGACCGCTGCCTGGGCATGCGGTGGGCTTCTTCGGGAGCCAGTGGTTCCTGACACGGCAGACACCCGTGCACGCCGACCCCTTCTGGCAGCACATCATGCGCAACCCCTATCCCATACGTCCTGTAGAGGAATCCCGAGATGCCTAGACGGTGACGGTGAATCGGTTACGAGGGAGGGAGGGTCGTGCGCAGCAGTCATTGAAAGACCAACGTCCTGAACCCCTGACCAGGGGGCAAGGGTGAAGTCCGGACAAGTGGTAGTTGCCCGGACCCCACCGAGACACATGATCTCACTAAGAGGGAAGTAGCAGTTCAATGCACATGCACAAGCAAGTAGTTACCGCGATGATCGCAACCGCCACAGCCGCTCTTACGGGTGCTGGCTTGATCGTAGGAACCGGCGCGGCGACAGCCCGTGTCGACGATGGGCGTTACGTCCTGCATAGGACGGGAGGGGTCTTTACGCCCACCACGGCCGCAATCATCCGGAACGGCGCGATCACTTACGAAGTTCCAGGGCGCCCTACCTACCGCATCCACCCCACACGCGCAGGCGGCTACTACGACCAGAGCGCGATCCAGCGGCTCACTTTTCGCAAACATGGTGGCGCGCCTATCAGGTTGACGCCTACGTCTTCGGCATCAAGAGCGGCACCGCGAGAATGGTCCCACGCGGGTAGATAGAGCGTCCTCCGACCCACCAGATGCCCCAGCTCATAATCCCCTATGAGCTGGGGCATCTGGCATCGCTAGTCCGTCTCAGTGGTGATCCTGGTTCGAATCCGCTCGGAGAGGTCAGCGTCGGTCAGCATTTCCCGGAGTAGGGCGTCTACGGTCTGCTGGAACGTCACTCGGGACATGCCCAGGGCTAGGGCGGCGTCGTTCTGCCATCGCTGCACATCGCCATTGAAGGCGGCGTCGAACTTAATCGTCTTTGCTACAGGCTTGGTGCGGGAGCGCGGGGCGACGCTGCGCCGTAGTTGTTCCTCGCGGCCGGCCGATGAGCGGTTTGCTGGTTTGGCGGCGACGCGCTGAGCCTGGGCGCGGATTTCGTCTGCTCTACTCATGCGGTGGCCGTCGCCTTCATGTCCAACAGCTGCCCCAGCGCATCGCCATATGCAGTGTTGAGCGCATCAACGATCGGTTGCCCGAAGCCCTGAGCGAACTGCTCCTTGCGTGCCACTCGAGCAGGTAGCACCTGGGTTAGCTCGGCCGCGGCTGAGGCGTACACGTCGCCTGAGGCGGCGTTAGTGACTACCCGAGTCAGCAGGACGGCAGCTATGCAGGGGTTCTCACGAAGTGCTTCAACGTCGGCAACGACCTCGAGGACAGACCCGAGGCGGTCGAAGTCCATCGGGGTCGGTGACATCGGGATCACCACATGCGACGCCGCCCGCAATGCCGAGGTCACGATACCTTTTGCCGATTCCATCGGAGGGGTGTCAATCACCACCGCATCAATCCCCCGCGTCACAGCGTTCAGCCGCTTGTGCAGGTCTCGCACCGGCAGACCCACGACGGGCACCGACCAGTCGCCCAGTTCGCCCCACCGCAACAGGCTTTCGTTCTCTGGATCCGAGTCGACGCCAAGCGTCGACAACCCCGACTCAGACAGCGCATGCAGCAGATACGCTGCCGTCGTTGTCTTCGTCGACCCGCCCTTCAGATTCACTACAGCGATCACCAACACGCGTTTAGCCTCCCGACGCTTCCCCAAAGAGATATACGTATTTACGGTTCTGCGTAGATACGTTACTGCGGATATACGTATTTACGTATAGGTACGTTACCAGCGAAAATGTCGTCGTGGGTGGAAATCTGCTCGGCAGGTCGCTAACAGAGGCCGGTGTTCACTCGTCATACGTGAAGCTGCCGCGACACCGCTCCGCGCTGCCTTGCCCTTAACGCCGGTGTAGCTGCCCAGTTGGCGGGGGAGATTTGTCAGCCACTACTGCTACTTTGTGTTGCGCAAGTCTCTTTAGGTATCGGTGGGGGCCAGGAAGAGGGAAAACGATGGATCACATCGACGCGCTACCAGGCAATCTTGCGGAGTTCGGTCTCTTCGCGGTGATCGCGGCCGCGACCGGATACTGCGCATACCGCATGCTGTGGGACGACGCACTCCTCAACGGCTTCACGCCCCTGCGCACGGGGACTGGCGTCGTGGCCGCTGGAGCATCGATCACTACGGGGGTGTTTGCGCTCATTGCGTTCTGGGCCGTGCTCCTGGGGCTCTTCGCGATGGCTGTTATCGGTGCTATTGCGTGGGCAGTGGTCAAGGATCTTTGACGACGCCGAAGTCGCTGCACCTAACCGGCCCATTTGGTGTCATCGATGAGGCGGGGGGAGTGGTGTGGCTCGGTGAAGTCGAAGCCGCCGTCGTCCAACTCGGGGTCCAGGAGGCGGGCCGTAATCAGCACATATGGGGTGCCTCCCACAGGATCGGCCGGTGTGACGGCGGTGATCAACGCGGGTGTGATGCCGTCGACGAGCACGTCCCCGCGTTGGAGTTGATGCGCTCGGACCTCTATCGACACTCAACCCCCAGTTACGTTTGACGGCGGTAGCTCGCCGTTCTTTCGGGCAACGTGCAGCATATAGCTCACCTGCCCGACGGAGCAGCCCATCTCGTCGGCAATCTCGCGGTACTTCTTGCCCTGCTCTCGCAGATCAGCGGCGATTTTCCGCCGCTCCCGAGCACGGCGTTCGAAGTCCTTGCGAGGCTCGGCGATGATCCGGCGGACTGTGCGTTCTGAGGCTCCCAGGGACGCGGCCACCTCGCGCGCTGTTCGTTTCCGTCGAGCTGGGGTCTCAGCGCCCATCAGAGGGCCAGTGCGTGCACGGCCGCGCGGTCGTAGCGTGTCGCACGCTTGCGGTTCGCCTCGATCTTCTTTGCAGTCATGACTTTGCCGCCTCGTCGGCCGAGTTCCGCTTGTCGGGCTCGGTAGTTCTCTTCGGTGAAGTTGCGCCAAATCCAGCGTGAGATGGATTGGGCGGTGGCCTTGACCTCTGTAAAGGGTAGTTCGGAACCGAACTGAGTGTTGACGTGGTGGCAGTACTGCAACACGAGGTGTTCCCACTCGTGCTGTGTGCCGTCACGGTGCCGCCACCACTGCGGGTATGCCCACTTGCGGGCGGTGTCGAACATCGTGACGTTGCGGCCGAGCCCGGCCGCCCGCTCGGGCTTCCTCGGCATCTGCCGAGGGGTATGAGGGGTGATGAGTTCTGTTAGCTCATAGGGCGCTGCTGGCCCGTAGATGGTCTCCCAGTCCGGGTGAATCGGGTTCTTGGTGAGCTGGCCAGCGTACGAGGGGTCACCCGCGACCGAGCTCCGGAGGCCGGCCTCCACTCGTTGAGCGAACCTCAGAGGTTGCAGCCGCGCCGAGTCGGTACGGCACACAGGCGCGTTCAGCCACCAACCGATGTGCCCGCGACCTGATGGGGACTGAGCTACCCAGTTCGGTGTCGGGTGGTCACGAGGCTGCTCAAACGCTCGCAGGGCGGCGTCTGGGTGGTCGCAATCGACGACGATCGCACCAAGAAGCGCATGAGGAGAGTGCTCGACATAGCGCATCAGGAGGGCGTCGTCTCGACTGTGTCGGTACTGGCCCCTCTTCGGATCGTTAGTCGCGTACGGGCGGTGAGGCAGCAACACGTCTAACGCCCACTGCCCGTCCGACATGAGTGTTTGCGACGCCATGCCCAGGACTCTGCACGCACCAACCTAGTTCTTGGCGTAGGACACGCCGAGCCATATGCAAAAATTCTTGGGGTAGGACGGGCCGAGCCATATCAGGTAACCCGGCGCGCCCACCCGCTCTACCCGAGCCGCACATCTCCCGGAGCTACCGCCTGCACTGCCCCCAAAATTTTGCGTTTCGTGCCCTCGCGCGCCTCAAACTCCAGAGCTGGCGAGCCCACTACTAGGCCATAGGCATACTCCACCTGCTCAGGGCCTAGACAGTCGATTGCATGCGCTGTGAGCAGGTGGTTTTGGACGAAAAGCCTCAGATACTCCTGAGGTATCGATCGAACTTCCTCTGCAGTTCTGCTATCGAGCCAACCCCGAGCCCTCTCCCTGAGTGCCGGCTCGGGCGTATCAGTGAGTCCAACCATGGCCATGATGTCCGGGTTCAAATCCACTAGTCTCTACCGCCGTTCTCCGCTTCCTCCCTAGACCGTTTCCCGCGTTCGGCTATGTCCAGGAACCCAACTTTCCCGACAAGCGGAAACTCGGAACCACCTGTCCGTTGTTCCCAGGCTGCGCACGTTGCTTCGGCAACAGGCGACGTTCTTCGAATGTCACGGATTGCTGGTTCTAGGTACGCATGTGCTGCATCCAAGTCAGCGCACTGTGGTGGTACGAGACGTTCCAGGAGAGTGAGGTTGTACTCAAGAGTGTCTCCCTGTTGGTGAAGCTCGGCGAAGGCTGGCTGACTCACTTCGGCAAGAGCGAGTATGCGGAGAGGGGTGGCCGCATAGTGGATCTTGGACGATGAGTCATCGAAGTCATCGTCATGTTTGAAGTCGTCGTGATCTTGGGGATAGGTCATGTCTGCATGGTTCCTTTTCCGGCTCCGCTCCAACCTGTCTGTTTGAATCCCGCAAGCAGATGCGCCTGTAGCTCGCTTCGGGCACTCGGGAGGGGGCGATCTAGCAACACGTGACTGAGAACTTCGAGCGTTTGCCCGCAAGCACCAGGACGAGTAGCTAAGTCGATCCACTCGCTAACAGGGTGTCCCAGTATCTCATCTGAGAGTCTGTAGCGAGATGACGAAGCTTCTGCGGCGCGACGTAACTCATGCGCGGTGATCGTTTCAGGCATTCTCTTCAACGTTGGCCGAACTCTGAGCAGGCGCAGCCTTTGGACGTCGCCGCCCGCCACGCTGACGCCGTACCGGCGCGGTCGGCGCGGGGATTCCGTTTGCTGCTAGTTCCGCAGTTGTCCACGCATCGGTCGTCGCCTCTTTGTACGCATCTTCATACGTCCTAGTTAGCTCATCGACACGCTGCTGGGATTCCTGGAGTTGCCGTGCGATATCCACCAATGCTTTGCCGGTTTCGCGCCGTCGTTGGATTCGTTGTGCGGCTGCTTCCTCGATCTGATGATCGGACGGAAGCGCGGTGATCTTGATGGTCATGTTGCGAAGTGTAAGACGCCGATATGACTAACGGCTAGACACGCACTTCGGTCCCGGTCGACTCCTTCGGAGGTAGACCGGGTGGTCGTGCAAGCACGACCACTGTGGGGGTCGGTCGTAGCGGGCTGTCTCGTCGGTTGTCACGGCCTGGACGCTTCGCGTCATTGGCCGCAACAAACCTCCGATCCAGCCCGTCGTCTCGCGTCGAGATCTCGCCGGTCGGCTCGACGCTTCGCGTCATTTCCTCCCAGCTCGACGCGACGCGAGACGCTACGACCGACCCCCACGCAAAGTCTTGCAGCGAGATGGTGCCATTCGCTACGCTCATGGCATCTCGCCTGCACACTCGCTTCGCTCGCATGCAGGAGTGGCCCGCTATCGCGGGCCATGCGGACCGGCTCGCCAGGCCCTTTCGGGCCAGGCATTCGCCCTCTCGGTCCGCCGCAGACGGGACCGAGAGGAAGGTCGCTGTCGGATGCGTAATCGGGTCGTGTCGGTGCGCTTCGCGCCTGCCGAGCACCAACAGTTGTTGGTTCTCGTGCATCGCGAACCGCTGCGCGATTCGCGAGGGCGGGTGCGGCGATCACTGGCGCACTGGTGCCGTGCGGCACTGACTCGTGCTGTGCTGTCGGACGACCTTCGCCCTGGAATGCCAGTCGTCGAGACCGATGACCTCGCAGACCTGGCGGACAATTGCCAGCGACTGAACGAGCGGGCGTATGAAACGAACCGTCGCTACCGGGTGGTGTCGGGCTCTCTGGCCGCTCTCGAAGAGGTCTGTTCCTCGGCCGAGACCGCTCTACCTTCGGTTGGTCGAAGCGCAAGCATCGTCAGCGCGAAGCGCACCCAATTGGTCAACATCTGGGTGAGTGACGATGACTATGCGTTGTGGCAGCAGGCCGCGCGTGAGGCGCGATATTCGCGAGTGTCGGCGTGGTCGTGGGATGTGTTGGTAGGCCGAGCGGGATATATCCGTCAGCGTCGCGCGACACCGTCAGTCCTTGAGACCCGCCGCCAGTTGGCGGGTGCGATCAACAATGTTGCCCAGTTGCAAGCGATTGCCGAAGACACCGACGCGGACCTGGCGGCAGTGATCGAGGAACACGGCGTGCGGCTCATCGAGTTGATGGCCCATTGGAACGAACTCGGGACAGTGCAATGATCCCGCGTATCACGCGTGGATCATCGGCCTACGGCGCGATGAGCTACGACCACGGACCCGGCCGGTTTGAAGAGCACCGCAACCCGCACAAGGTCGCGGGCAATGTTGCCGGCCGATCGTGGAAAGAGCGGTCTGCGGCTATCGACTCCCACGTGCAGCGGATGCACCCCAAATTAACGAACCCGATTATCCGTACCTCACTGCGGATCGCACCGGAAGATCGACGGCTGACTGACCGGGAGTGGCGCGAAGTCGCCAATGAGTACGTCTCCAAGATGGGGTTCGCTGATGCCCCTTGGGAAGCCGTCAGGCACGCAGACGACCACATTCATGTGACGATGAGCCGTGTCAATTGGGACGGAAAGATCGTCGACCAGTGGCGCGACAAGACACGTGCGCAATCGACTGTGCGTGACATCGAACGGCGCCACGGCCTACTCGATGCCAGCACCCGGTACAAGCGCGATGCGCCCGAACTGTCACGCAACGATCGTGAACGCGCGGCCCGCGAGTCAGGACGCACCGGCCGCGTTGTCGTGCCTGAGAAGGCGCAACTTCGCGAGCGTATCGATACCGCCCGTCAGGCATGCGACGGAACGCGCGCCAGCTTTGAGGAAGAGCTCCGCAGGGAAGGGGTGGCCGCGCGGGCAAACGTCTCACAGCCAACTGAGCGGCATCCGCAGGGAAAGATGAACGGCTACAGCTACGGCCTCGACGGTCACACCGATCGCAACGGCGAGCAGGTGTGGTTCAAGGGCTCCGACCTGGGACAGAAGTTCGGTTGGGCAGAGACCAACCGGCAGCTCACCGAGCGATCGGCTACGTACGACCCTGTAAGCCAGCAACCTCCGAGACGTGACCCGCAAGAATTTGAGGGCAAGGCAGCGCGCAGCGGTGCCGCGGCAGCCCCAGAACCTCGGATAGCACGGCCCCACGTCACCGCTGAGCCCGGAGTTGACGCTAGATCGTCGATGACCGCTGCCGCTCGTGAACGTGCACGCGCGGTTGCGCAGCAACGGGAGCGGACTAGGGGCCAGTCGCAAACCCGCTCCGACGAACCGCCAGCGTCTGATGGAAACGCCGAATTGGGGGCCTCAGAGACTGTGCAGCGTGATCGCGCTGGACACCGCAAAGAGGATCAGGAGCATCACCAGATGAGTGCCCGTGAACACGCTCGGGAGCAGGCTCGCGAGCGGGAGGAACGCCGCCGCCAGCAGCAGGCAGCCCGCGAAAGGGAGCGCGACCGCAACCGAGGGAGGGACCGATGAAGCCTAACGACACCTGGGGGTCGCAGCCCACGGCAAAGGTCATCGCACCGAAGCTCTACAGCAACGGCTGGTGGTATTGGCTCGGATTCGCTGTCGCTGTGCCACCGCTTATGGCGCTTGCCGCTCTCGCAGGCGACAGCACGCTCTACGTCGCCTTGACCATCACGGTTGTGTGGGGAGCGGTGCTTGGTTACCGCGATCGGCGGCTCGGTCTCAAATTTGCCAGAGGTAATTATGTTGCGCTTGGGCTGCTCATCATCTGCATGTTTGGAGTCCCGAGTCTCATCGCATATGCCTTGGGCTACTACGTTTTTGACTCGCTGATTGCATACGGGCGCAAGCGTAAAGAGGAGGCGGAAGCGGGGAAGAGTGAGGGGCTGATTTCTCGTGTGATGGGTTCCAACGATCCCTATCTTGAGGTTTTGATGGCGGCTTCGAACGACAGTGCAGGCGGTGGTGGGTACATCGGCTGGTCGAGTGAAGATGCTGACCGCATGATGACGGTCTCCCCGCGCGTTGCGCTCCTGGTGATCGGCCCCCAAGGGTCTGGCAAGTCGTCCGGTGCGATCGAGCCGTCCGTACTGCTGGCGCCGGGGCCGTGCGTTAGCTCGACGATCAAGCTGGAGGTGATGATGGCTACTTACCAACATCGCAGTCGGCTGGGCCAGCAGTGGCACTTCGACCCCGCGGGAGAGACCTCGGATGGTCTTGCGCAGCAGGGAATCCTGCCGGTTCATTGGTCGCCTCTCGTTGGTGTGCGTAGCTGGGACCAGATGCAGATGCGTGCCTACGCACTTGCTAACCCCAAGATCGAGCAGGCGCAAGGAAACGGCAAGCATTTCATGGAAGGTGCGCGCAACATCCTTGCCTCGTTGATGTACGCGGCCTTCCTCGATGGTCGTGACATGGGCGACGTGGCTCGGTGGGCGGCGACGCTCAACGTGACAGATGAGGCGTCGCCGAGCTACACGCGACTGGATGCGATGACCCCGCTGATTCACTACGCAGCGGAAGAAGGTGACGTTGGCTTGGCTGCGCAGATTGCGCTGGACGAGTTAGAGAGCTATCTGGCGATGGACGTCCAGGAGCTGGGCA
>NZ_JAMBDT010000147.1:0-9490 GCF_025143765.1 Gordonia sp. p3-SID1431 | reverse complement strand
CACTTCCACCATATGTCGACGACGGGGGCTTGCCGCAAGGCCCTGGTGGCCGTGCACAATCGCTCGACGACGACGAGACGCAGGAGGCCATCGATGCCCGAGAGTGCAGACCACCCCGACATGGCGGGTACCCCGGAACGATTCCGGGTGCACGAGTCCGGGGCCTACTTCCACGGCACCCGCGCCGACCTCCGGGTGGGCGACTTCCTGACCCCCGGTCACCGATCGAACTACCGGCGCGAGCACATCTCGAACTACGTCTACATGACGAAGGTGCTCGACGGCGCGGTGCTCGCGGCCGAGATGGCGGTGGGTGACGGGCGCCCCCGGGTCTACGTCGTGGAACCGCAGGACGACGTACACGACGATCCGAACGTCACCGACAAGAAGTTTCCCGGCAACCCCACCCATTCCTACCGGAGCGGCCAGCCGGTCCGGGTCGTCGGCGAGATGATCGACTGGGTGGGACATTCGCCGGAATACCTCCGACAGTTCCGCGCAGGATTGGAAGCACTCCGGCAGCGGGGCGAAGCGGTTCTGTACGACTAGCCCGGCCGTCACGACATTCTCGCCGCGACGGCGGCGCTCCGCGACCGGTCATCGGCCGCGGAGCGCCTGCTGCAGAGTCGAACTCACGGATCAGGGAAAGATGTTCTCCAGCGATCCGAAGGCTCCGCCGGCACCCGATGCGGCGAAGTTGGTGGTGCAGCCGTTGAACGAGACGTTGTCGACATTGACCTTGCCGGTCTTTTCGTTGGGCTGACTGGAGATTCCGTAGTGGTCGACCACGGTGGTATGGCCCTCTGAATTGGCGGCCTTCACCAGATCATCCAGGGTGGCGTTGGTGCCTCTCTTGATCGTGCCGAGATCTCGGGTGGACCACCACTGGTCAGATCCGCCGGCATCCGCCTTGCCCGCACCAGCCGGAACGGTCCAGACGAGCGTCGCAAATCCATTGCTCTCACCGGTGTTGGCCCCGGTCACGCGGAGTTGCCAGTTCGCCTGACCGTCGGACTTGTTGAACGTGAGCGGCTTCGTGATGGCCTCCGTCAGCTTGAGCTGCCCGGCACTCTTGTACGACGCCTGGCGCGGTGTCTGCTCTGTCGTCACGAACTCGAGAGACCCGTCCTGATCAACAACATTGGTCGCCGTCACCTTGCCGGCCTGGCCGCGCTCGTCACCGAACGTGTTGCCCCACCCCGCCGGATTGGCCGGAGTGGAGACCGTGGCACAGTTCGCCTCCGATACGGGGGCTGCGGTTGCCACCGCGGGAGCGATCAGAGCCGCGACCCCGAGGGTCGCGCCAGCCGTCGTCACACGAATGAGATTTCTTCGCACTGGTTCTTTCCTCCTTTGTCGTTCGGGTCCATCGAACTCCCGCAAGCTAACAAAGGGATTAATCAGATACCAGCGCGATTAAAGGCATCTGAATGAGGAACACCTTTACACAGCGAACCTGACCTGCACGCACAGTGCATCAGTGGACCATGTCGCATGTTCGCTTTTAAATCCGGAAATCCCGGCTATCTGCCTATTCCGCACCTCCCGGTGACTGTGCGCCGAATCCCATTGACTGTGCATCGAATTTCGTTGACTGTGTGCCGTATTTCGTCAATTGGACTCGTGGACTCAGAGCGTCGTCGCAATCCCACCGTCGACCGGAATGACCGTCCCGGTGAGGTAACAGCCGGCGCGGCTGGCGAGGTACACGACCGTGCCGATCATGTCGTCGGCTCGACCGATACGCCCCAGCGGGGAGGCCGCGGCGACCTCGTCGCCCAGCTCGGCCAGGATCGGCGCCATCATCTTGGACTCGAAAGGACCTGGCGCGATGGCGTTCACGGTGACATGACGCGGTCCGAGGTCCCGCGCGAGATGCCGTGTCAGCTGATGGACGGCCGCCTTGCTCGACGAGTAGGAGTACGACGCGGTGCGCGGCACCCGGATCCCGTCGACGCTGCCGATCATGATGACCCGCGACGGGTTCTCGGCAGTCGCAGTACCGGTCAGCAACGGCAACAGTGTCTGCGTGAGCACGAACGGCGTCTGGACGTTGAGCTTCAGCACCCGGTCCCAGGCGGAGTCCGGGAACTCCTCGAGCGGCGCACCCCAGGTCGCGCCGGCGTTGTTCACCAGGACGTCGAGGGTGTCGGTCTCCGACGCCACCTGCTGCGCGAGGGTTCGTGCACCCTCGGGCGTCGACAGATTCGCCTGTAACGCAGTCAGTCCCGCGGCGCGCGCCTCGGCCAGCGCGTCGTCATTGCGACCGGTGATGAGGACCCGTGCCCCGCGGTCGTGCAGTCCGTGGGCGATCATCGCCCCGATACCCGACGTGCCGCCGGTGACCAGCACCGTCTTGCCACTCACATCGAACAGGTCAGAAGTCATCGTCGTCGGTACCTCGGTGCTCGTTTCTCCAGGAAGGCGGCGGTCGCCTCGCCCCGATCTTCGGTCATAGCCGTGATCATCTGCTGCCGGTTCTCGAATTCGACCGTGGCACTGAGTCATTCCGTCTCGGAAGACCGCCCCACAGAAACGGACAGACAACATATCGCTCGCGCCGGGCCGCTGTCGGGCGGTTTTCAGCACAGGCGGCGCGAGCCTGCCTACCGATACCCAGCCGCGCGGAGGGCAGCCATCAGTTCCGACCGCGACCCGGCATCGAGCCGGCGTCGGATCCGGGCGACGTGATGCTCGACGGTCTTCGCAGAGATGTACAGGCGCTCACCGATTTCCCGGTAGGTGAAACCCTGCAGCAGTTCGTGGGCGACCTCGGCCTCGCGATCGGTGAGCGGCCCGCCGATCAGTGGAGTCAGCCGCCGATCTTCGCCGGCCGAGCGAGCGGTGTCCAGGAGGCCGGCCGCGGTCGCGGGATCGTCGGCGCGGGACGCGGCCATACCCGCGAGGCGCGCTGCCTCCCAGTGCAATCCGATGCTCCGTAGCGCTTCGACGGCGGCGGTGACGGGTTCCGTTGATTCGCCGGCGTCGTTCAGCGCGACCCAGGTGCGCGCACCGGTCGACAACGACCCGGCCGTGCGGTTCTGCGCCGCGGCGAGGTCGAGACGAGTCAACCGGTGCGCCACAGCGGACTGGTCGCGCGTGATGGCAACGGCTTGGACGCCCGCGAAGTCCCACGACGCCGACCACGCCGGGGGGTCGCCAAGATCCGCGAGCAACCGGTCGGCTGCGTGCACATACCGCGCAATCGCGGGAATCTGACCCAGTCGCGCTGCGGCGATCCAGAACTCGCCGAGCGGACGCAACAGGTAGAGGTCCACCTCGATGGCGGCGAGGAGCGACAGGCCGTCCTGCCACGCGGCCGACAGCGCGGACAGGTCACCGTGGCGCCGGGCCAACCCGAGCCGGATGGCCTGCACCCGAAAGCGTTCGGACATCCCCTGCGGTTCCGCCGTCGGGAGCAGACGCGCCGCCGCTTCGAGATCGCCGACGGTGAGCGCGGCCTCGGCGTCGAGAATGGTGCGGGCCGGCTCCGCCGCCACCGTCCGGATCGATTGCGCGGCAACGGTGTCGCCGAGGTTCAACGCCACCGCGGCGGCCGCGTGCAGAATTCGGGCCGCAGACGGGCCTCGGGACGACGTCGCTCCCGCTGAGATCCCGCGCACCACGACGTCGACCGCGTCGCCGGTACTCATCTCGGCCGTGTCGTCGAGGGTGGCGAGCAGCCCGCGGACCACCAGCGACCGTGTGGCCCGACTCGCCACCGGCGCGCGGCCACGATCGGCCGCGCCGATGGCCGTGGCCGCCGCGCGGTCTCCGACCGCGAGCAGGGCGACTGCAGCCGACAACGACTGCGATGCAGAAAGATCGGATCCCGTCCAGCGGTAGAGGTCGGCGGCGTGCGAGGCGAGTCCGCGCCGCGCCGCGACTGCGGCGGCGAGCTCCACCCACTCCGCGACCCATTCGTCTGTGGGTACGGCCGACTCCAGCCGACGGTCGGCCGCGGCACCCGCACCGTCGAGATCCCCCGATGCCAGGGCACGCTGGGCCATCAGGAGCCGGACGTCATCACGCCCCGGCTCCACCCGATCGGCGGCCTGCAGGAGGACCACCGCCCGCGCCGCGGTCGCGTCGACCGCGCCGACCAGCAGCGCGTCGACGATCCGCGGGTCGTCGACACCAGCCTCGGCCGCGAGCAGCGCGGTGTCGGGGGTGAGCTCGGTCGCACGCAGTCCGACGACGACCGAGTTGCGTCGTAGCTCGTCGATCTGCTTGTCTCCCAACACATCACGCAGTGGACCGGCCGCAGCCGAGACGAAGACGTCCGCGCCGCGTAACAGGCCGCACCCGCGAGCCCGGTCGACCGCCTCGAGCGCGGCGGCTCGGTCGGTGCCCGCCGCTTCGGCGACGCTGTCGGGGTCGAGGGGCGCCCGGACCGAGGCGAGGGCCAGCACCGCGAGCGTGAGCGGATCGAGTCCGCGCAGCAGCCGATGGTGCCACTCGCGGGACACCCGATCGACGACGGCGATTTCGTCGGCCCCCGGCTCGTCGAGGACGCGCGAGGCGCTGCTCGAAGTGCTCCGGAGCGCCCGCAGCACAATGTCGATGGGAGCTCGCGCACCGCCACAGCGTCGACGGATCAGCGATGCCGTGGTCGGCGCGAGGGTCAGCCCGGCGCGGGTCGCGCGGGTCAGGACATCGGCGGTTCCGAGCGCCTCGAGTTCGAGGACCGCGCCGAACGGTCGGGCGCGGTCGCGCAACCGGCGGACGTTCGGGTCCAGTTCCCGCGGTTCGATCGTGGCGATCAGCCCGATCGTTCCCGCGTCGAGCATGCCCAGCGCGGTCTCGAACATGGCCACCGGCCACAGATGCATGTCGTCGGCCAGCACGAACACGGGACCCGCGCCGTCCGCGACGGGCAGCCCCACACTCACCGGGAGGTCCAGTCGTCGGAGTTGTTCGTGCACGGCGTTCAGCAGTGCCGAGCGTCCGCTGCCGGGGGTGCCGACGGCCACGGCGCACAGCGGATGGCCCGAGTGCGCGCGATCGACGATGCCCGCCACCCACGACGAGGTGCGCGACGCGGCCGAGGACGGGTCCGGACGGTCACCGATCGTGGAGACCGGTGTCGTCGGGGTCATCGAACGGTCCAGGGGTGACCGGGGAGTCAACGGATTCAGCAGTCGATGCCGACGACGCCGGTGACGCCGCACAGCACCCGGCCGGTGCCGTCGAGGACCCCGCCCGGGGTGATGCCGCCACCGCCGGTGTCCGGTTCGGGGTAGTCCGGCGCCGGTGCAGGCGCTGGTGCCGGAGCCGGAGCGGGCGCTGGTGCTGGTGCTGGTGCGGGCGCTGGAGCAGGCGCGGGCGCCGGTGCAGGCCGGCCGGGGGTGCTTCCGGGCGCGGGGGCACCGGCAGACGAGGCGCCGGGCGGCGGGGCGCCGGCCGCGGTCCGTCGCGGCGCATCGGTGGCGGTACCCGGAGCCCGGGTTCCCGTACCGGTCACCGGTGCCGCGGTGGTGCCGGGACGCGCACCGGTCGCGGTGGTGCCCGGCGCGCCACCGGGGTTCTGCGTCGAGGTGGCCGTGGTGGTCGCCGCTCCCGCGGGTGGGGGCGTCGCCTCGCCGACCGAGCCGACGAGTCCGGTACCGACGGAGAGTCCGGTTGCGGTGACGAGCGCCAGTGCGGCGGCACCGACCGTGATCAGGGTGCCCCGCTTACGACGCGAGAACCGGGGAGCGGGCTCGGCGACCGGGGTGCTCGGAGCCGGGACGATCTCGCGGAGCGGCCGCTCCTCGGGTGTGGCCGAGACGAGGGCCGCGGTCGTCGCGGCGGTCGTCGCGGCGGCCGGAGCGATCGCCGACCGGCGCGCGGCGAGCGTCGTGCCGGCCATCAGTGCACCGCCGGCTGCCGAGGCGGACGCGGGATCGGGGTCGAGGACTACCGGCAGACGCAGGGTCGAGGACAGCATTTCGGTGACGAGCGGGATCGCCGCACCGCCGCCACCGAGCAGGACCGCGGACACCCCGGCCGGCTTCATCCCGGGGGCCGCGTGCGCGCCCGACGAGTCGTGGCCGACGGCGGACGCGGAGACCGCTTCACGAACCAGCGCAACCGCCTCCGTGACCGGTGCGCGCAGCAGGTCCTCGATGTCGTCCCGGACCAGCCGCGCCTCGGTGCTCACCTGCCCGATCCGCACGTCGACGACGGTGTCGGTGTCGACCGACAGAGACTCTTTGGCCCGGCGGCACTCTTCCCGCAGCCGGTTCACGTCGTCGAGGATCGCGCCGCTCCGGGCCGGGTCGGCCAGACCCGCGTCGACCTCGGCGTCGGCACCGGTCACCCGCAGGGTGTGCGCCAGCAGCAGGCGGTCGAACTCGTTGCCGCTCACGGTGTCCAGATGCAGCGGACGGCCGACCGGGACCGGATCGGAACCGGTGGCCAGGACGGAGGCGGTGAGCCCCGCGGCGCCGAGATCGCAGACGACGACCGCGCCGACGCCGAAGGCGCCCTCGGCGTGCTCGGCTGCGGCCAGGGTCGCCCGTGACTCGGGCACCCAGGTGATCGCGTCCGCCGGCACCGAGTCGGGGTGGGCGCCAAGTGCCGCCCGGGCGTCGTCGACGGCCTGATCGGACCAGTTGTCGGGGTGCACGACGGTCAGGTGCACGTCGTCGGACGGTGTCGAGTCGACGCTGTCCGTGCCGAGGTCGAGCCGAGCGACCAGCGCCGCGACCGCGTCGGCGTAGAGGTCGGCCGCCGCGATCGTGCGGCCGTGGTCGTCGAGCATCGGGACCGGGTCGCCGACCCGTCCGAGGAAGTCGTCGGCATCCACCAGAGCGGACGTCTCGACCGAGACCGCGCCCTCCCAGGACTGTTCCGAGGCGGCTACCGCCACGCTGTTCGCGGACCCGATCTTCACACCGATCCCGATGGCCATGACGCTCACTCCTGTTCGCACCTGCAGACGGTGGGCGGTGACGGTGCCGCGTCGTGCGGGCAATCCGTCGATGTCACGTGCCCCGGCCCCGGCGGCGCACTTCACCCAGTGTGTCGCGGACCGGCCCCCTGGTGTTAGCCCTGGCCGGGGATTAGGGGGAAAGTCCCGACCCCCCTATGCCGGCGGCGCCCGGACCCCGGACCCCGGTCGAAATCCCCCTGGGGGATGACCCACCCCCCCGGTCGTCGGCAGGACTGGGGATTTACCCCGATGTCGTCGGGCCCCGAAGTCCATACGGTCGAACTCGACACGGGATCGAACTGCGATCTCCCCGACGCAAGGAACGACGCCATGGCGACCAACGCGGTACTCGACTTCATCCTCGGTCTGCTTCGCGACGAGGAATCCTTCAACGCCTACTGCGGCAATCCCCAGGCCGCGATCGATCGCGCCGGACTCACCGGCGTCACCCCCGCCGACATCTCCGCAGCCGCCCCGCTGGTCGCCGGAGGCGGTCTGGCCGCAGGCGGCGGCCTCGGTGCGATCATCGGTGCCGGCGGTGGGGCGGTCGGCGCCGGCGGCGCGGTCGGTGGCGGCGTGATCGGCGGCGGTGGCGTCGGAGTCGGCCTGGGCGGCCTCGAGTTCGGCGACATCAACGTCGGCGGCGGAGACGTCAACCTCGGTGACGTGAACCTCGGCGGCATCGGTGGGCTCGAACTGGGCGACCTCGACCTCGGTGGAGTCGATCTGGGTGGAATCGGTCTGGGCGACATCGACTTCGGCGGTCTCCTCGGCGGCATCGGATTGGGCGACATCGACCTCTCGGGTCTGTCCCTGGCCGATCTCGACCTCGGCGGTATCGCATTCGGTGACCTCGACCTCGCGGGCCAGCTGGCCGTCGCCCTGGGCGCGGCGCTGTCCGCGGGCCTGGGCGCCGGCGGCGCGATCGCCGCGCAGTTCGGTGCCGCGCTGGGAGCCGCGCTCGAGACGGTCGTCGACGGTGGCCTCGAGCTCGCCGCAGGCATCGGACCGGTCATCGCCGGGACGCTGGCCGGCGCGATCGGCGCCGAGGGCGCCCTGGTCGCCCAGCTCGGGGCTTCGCTCGACGCACTCCTCGCCGCAGGCGCCGACCTCGGGCTCGGACTCGGGGGCGGTCTCGCCGCGCAGCTGTCGGCGGCGCTCGAACTGGGTGGCGAACTCGCCGGCTCGTTCGGCGCGACGCTGGGCGGTCTGCTCGGCGCCACGATCGGCGCGGGCGGCGCACTCGGCGCCGACCTCGCGGCCGCGCTCGGTGCCGGTCTCGGTGCGGGCGGCGCGCTCTCGGCGGTACTCACCGGCGCGCTCGGTCTCGGCGCCGAACTGTCCGGCGATCTGACCGCCGCGCTGACATCCACTCTCGATGTCGCGGGTGACCTCTCGGCGACGCTGTCGGGTCTGCTCGACGCGCAGGCCATCGCCGACCTGTCCGGCGAACTCGGCGCCACCCTCAGCGGCGCTCTCAGCTCGACCCTGGCCGCGGGCGGCACCGCTGCCGCCTCCGTCGGCACCGCACTCGGTGTGGCCCTGACGTCGACGGCCGCGGCGACCGGCGGACTGGTCCTGACCGGCGCGGCCGGCGCGAACGCCGTCCTCGGTGGCGCCCTGACCGCCGTCCTCGGTGTCGGCGGCGGCGCTCAGGCCGGGCTCGCCGCGGCGCTCGAATCCGTCCTCGAAGCCGGCGGGATCGTCGACGTCGAGGCCCTGATCGAAGCCGGCGGCGATCTCAGCACAACTCTCGCCGGCGCTCTGGCTGCCGGCCTCGAAGTCGGTGGCGAAGCCGCCGCCGGTCTCGGTGCGGCCCTGGGCGGCACGCTGGCCGCAGCCCTCGAAGGTGGCCTGGCCGCCGATCTCACTGCCGGGCTCGGCGGTGCCATCGACGCCGGTCTCGGTCTCGGCGGGGCGCTCGAAACCGGCGTCGGCGGCGCTCTCGAAGCGGGACTGGGACTCGGTGCCGGACTGGGCGCGGGTCTCGGTGGCGCGGTCGAGGGCGCTCTCGGCGGCGGCCTCGGGGTCGTGGGCGGCCTCGGCACCGAACTCGGAGCCGCGCTCAACGGACTGTTGTCGGCCGGCGCCGGCCTCGACACCGCGCTGAGCACCGTGCTCACCGGTGTCCTCGGCGCGGCTGCAGGCGCCGACCTGGGGGCCGCCCTGGGTGGCGCCCTCGAACTGGGCGGCGTCCTCGGCGCCGACCTGAGCGGCCTGCTCGAGGGCGGACTGGCCACCGACCTGGCCGCGCAACTCGGCGCGATCGTCGGTGGCGGCGGTGAGCTCGCGGGCGAGCTCGGCGCCACCCTGGGCGGCGTGCTGGGTGCGGCCGCAGGCATCGAGGGCATCCTCGACGCCGCCGCCGGTGCCGGCCTGAACGTCGGCGAACTGCTGGCCGCGGACCTCGGCGGTGCACTCGGCGTCGACGGCGCCCTCATCACACAGCTGGGCGGGGCGCTGGACGCCGCACTCGACGCCGGCGCGGGACTGGGCCTGGTGACCGAGACCGCCGCCGACCTCGGCGGAACCCTCGAGGCCGTGCTGGCTGCGGGCGGGGATGTGGGTGCCGAC
>NZ_JAMBDT010000146.1:0-9573 GCF_025143765.1 Gordonia sp. p3-SID1431 | reverse complement strand
GCGCCCCCCGGCGACCCTGCGGTTCCGTTCGGCCCGCCGGGCGCCGCCACCCGATCCGCGGCTCGCCGGATCCGCGAACACCCGCGTCAGGAGCAGCGCCGCAATGACCACCACGATCTGCAGCATCGACAGCGCGACCGCCTCGGGAATCCGGAAATATCCGATGGCCTGCGTGTAGATCTCGGTCTCCAGGGTCCGCAGCTCCCCGGCGCCGAGAATGATCACGACGCCGAAACTGGTGGAACAGAACAGGAAGATCAGCGCGGCCGCCGACGCCGTGGCGGGCACCAGGCGCGGCACGACCACGGTCATGGTCGCCCGAATCCGGCCCGCCCCGAGCGACCGTGCCGCCTCGAGCAGCCGCGGGTCGAGGTTGCGCCAGGCCGCGCCGACGACGCGGACGACGACGGCGATGTTGATGAACATGTGCGCCGCGAGCACGGCCGGCAGCCCGGATTCGATGTGCAGGAACGCCAATGGGCCGGACAGCAGAGAACGGAAGGCGACACCGACGACGACCGTCGGCAGCACGAATGGCACGGTCACCACGACGGCGAGCACGACCGCGGTGGTCCCGCGGACCCGGGCGAACAACCACGCGATGGGTGCGGCGGCGACGAGCGCCAGGACCGTCGAGGCGGCCGCCTGGCCCAGGGTGACGCCCAGAAGCCCCAGGGCGTCGGTACGGTCGAGCAGTTCGATCAGGCCCACCCCGGAGTCACGGGCGATCGTGACGGCGCGCCGGACGAGCGCGATCACCGGCCAGGCGAACAGCACCACTACGAACAGCGCCGGGACCACCCACAGCGCAACCGGTCCGGCGGCCCGGGCCACCCGGGTCACCACTGTCCCGGCCGGGGTCACCGAGTCGTCACCGGCCGACCGCGGCACGCCACTGGTCGAGCCACATCTCGCGGTTCTCCGCGATCGTGGCGGGCGGCAACGACGACATCCAGGTGGGCACCTCCGCGCGCGCCGGCCATCCCTCGGGCAGCGGGGTGTCGCGCTGCACCGGGTAGACGTACATCGAGTTCGGGAGTTCTTTCTGCACAGTGGGACTCAGCATGAAATCGACGAGCCTGCGGGCGCCGGTCGAGTTCCGGGTGCCCTTCAGGATGCCGATGTACTCCACCTGCGGGAAGCAGCTGTCGAGCAGCGCGCTCGTCCCGGGCGTCGCCGCCGGCGACGAGGCGTAGGACAGCACGATGGGTTTGTCGCCACGGCCCTCTCCGGCGGTGAAAAGCTGGTTGTAGGCGACCTCCCAGCCCGAGACGATGGTCGCGCCGCCGCCGACGACCTGCTTCCAGTAGTCCTGCCAGCCGTTTCCGAGCGCACCGACGGTGGTGAGCAGGAACGCCGTGCCCGGCGAGGAGGTCGCCGGGTCGGTCACCGCGGTGAGCGAGGCGAATTCCGGGCGGGTCAGGTCGCGGAAGCTCGCCGGCGGGGTCAGAGACCTGGATTCGAACCAGCCGTCGTCGATGTTGAGGCACACATCCCCGCGGTCGACGGCCGTGAGCTGCCCCTCCGCGCCGGGCACCGCGAAATCGGCGGCACCGTCGGCCGCGGCGGGTGACTCATAGGACTCCAGGGCGCCGGCGTCGATCGGACGCGAGGCGAAGGTGTTGTCGATGCCGAAGACCGCGTCTCCCTTGGGCGCACCCGGGGTCAGTGACACCGTCGACGCCAATTGCCCGGCGTCCCCGGACTTCACGATCTTCAGGGTCAGTCCGGTCTCCTGGCGGAACTCGTCGATCACCGACTCCGGCAGTTCGAAGGAATCGTGGGTGAGCAGCGTGACCTCGCCGCCCGACGACGAGTCGTCGGCACACGCACTCGCCGACGTCGCGGCGAGAATGACGGCGGCCGCACCGACCACCAGTCGCGTCAGTCGCGACCTTCCGCGTGGGCGACCCGACGCGTCAGCGCGCAGCTCTGTCACTTCAGACTCCTGTTCGACCGTCCCCGATCCCCGATTCTCACCATCCAACCAGGTTGCCGCCTGTCCGTACGATTCAACCGTTCCGACGTCACTTCGATAACAATTGCATCAATTACCTCAACAACCCCACCCGTAACAGGCCGGCGGTCTGGACAGTGGAACCCGCGGGGGGCTTAAAATGACCCGCGACGACCCGG
The DNA here is from genome assembly GCF_025143765.1 of Gordonia sp. p3-SID1431. Classification (NCBI taxonomy): domain Bacteria; kingdom Bacillati; phylum Actinomycetota; class Actinomycetes; order Mycobacteriales; family Gordoniaceae; genus Gordonia; species Gordonia sp. p3-SID1431. Next base: position 7,437 of record NZ_JAMBDT010000146.1, on the reverse strand, counting down.
GTGAGAGGATGGGCTGTCCGCTACCCGACACCCGGGCGGATGACACAACCCGCGAGGCGCTGATCGACTGATCGTCGGCGCCACGACCGTTAGGACACACCAGTGCGTTTCTCCCGGCCACTGAGGTTGAGATCCGGCCATGCCCCGCGTCGACTCCGGACCCGTCGACTCCTCGTCGCCGTGTCGGCGCTCGCGGCGGCGACCTCACTCGCGATGCCGATGGCCGCGCAGGCCGCCCCGGCCCCGAAGGTCGACCAGCGCGTGCTGGACTCGCTCGGCGCGTTCGCTCCCGCGATCATCGGCTCCGTGGCGACGCCCGGACCCGACGGCAAGGTCTCGGTCGACCTGCTCCGCCAGGCCCAGTCGTTCGCCGACACCCCCGGTATGCCGGCTGAGGTGAGCAAGATCTGGCGCTCGATCGCCGACTTCCTCGGCGAACCCGGCCGCAAGCAGGCCGCGCGTCAGCTCGCCGCCGAGCGCAAGCCCGGCGATCCCGAGATCCCGCAGGGCCCGAACGCCCCGAAGATCCAGGAATTCCTCTACCCGACCTTCGGCCTCGGCTGCATCCCCGGCGGCGGTTCGCTCGGTCGCGCCCTGGTCACCGCCGGACCGCAGGAGGCACCGGCCCCCGGTCCCAAGCGCGGGGAGGCCGGTTACGTCTACACCTCGCTCGGCACGGGTCCGGCGATCGACAACAAGGCCGCGCCGCTCACGGTCAGCTGGTTCAACGTCGACACCGGTCGCACGGGTACCACGACGCTCAAGCGCAACCCGAAGATCAACGTGAAGGAAGGCCCCGGCACTTTCACCGGTATCTCGCGAACCGGCAAGGGCCGCGTCATCTCGGCGATCCACGGCAACGTCACCACGAAGACGAAGGGGCAGGTCGTCTCCTGCACCATCGTCCCGGTGATCGGGCTCGCGATCATCTGATCTCTTTCTCCTCTCACGACGAAGGCACCCCGGCTCGCAGCCGGGGTGCCTTCGTCGTGAGAGGACCTGCGCTCAGGGCGCCACTATCGGAAGGCGCGGCAGATCACGTGAACATCGGCCGAACAGAACGCGAAATGGCATGCAAGACATATCAAGACCGTCCGTCACGCAAACAGTCCGACATTCGCCATTCTCATGGCGTACAAACGTCATCTGTCGGCACCATGTCGTGAGGAGTTCTCGATGGGACCCGTGCTCGGTGAGTTACTACCCCTTGCGGTGGGTGTCGCGGTGTCGCCGATCCCGATCATCGCGGCGATCCTCATGCTCCTGGGACGCCATGCGCGCACGACGAGTATCGGTTTCGCGATCGGCTGGCTTGTCGGCATCGTCGTCGCGGTGGCCGTCTTCGTGGCCCTCGGAAGCGCCGTCGACCTCGACGGATCGTCGTCGAGCACCGGTTGGATGAAGATCGCGCTCGGTGTCGTTCTGCTCGTCGTCGGGTTGCGTCAGTGGCGTTCCCGGCACGCGGAGTCCGCGACGCCGAAGTGGATGTCGGCCATCGACGAGATGCGTCCGGTGACCGCCATGGGTATCGCGTTCGCGCTGGCGGCGATCAATCCGAAGAATCTCGTTCTCTGCGCGGCGGCGGGTGTCTCGATCGCCTCGGGCGCGCTGTCGATGCCGCAGGACGTGATCGCGGTGGCGATCTTCGCACTCCTGGCCTCGACCTCGGTCGTGGTCCCGGTCGTGGGCTACCAGCTCGCCGCGGCCCGCCTGCGCGAACCACTCGACCGCCTCAAGTCGTGGCTGCAGGCGAACAACGCGACGGTGATGGCGGTGCTGATCCTGGTCATCGGAGTCGTGTTGATCGGCAAGGGAATCGGCGGCGCGAGCTGAGCGTGCCGGCGGTGGTCGGCCTCTGTGCGGCGGTCCGAGGCCGTGCTCAAGGGCACTGAACCCGCAGTTCGCCGCGGTTTCGGTCTCTCGCGGATCGCGCCCATGTCACAGGTCGGACTCGCGACTTGCCGGGTTCCGAGTCTTCGTGGTCTCTTGTAACTCGAGTCCCATCTGTCACACCCGCCACACGTGGCGGGTGCTCGGCCGTCACAGCCGGTTGCCCCAAGGAGAGCCATGTCCCTCACGTCTCGGTTCACGCGTTCCGACGCTCCGCGTCGCGTCACTCGCAGCCGCGCGATCCAGCGCTGCGGCGCCGGTCTCATGGGTGTGGCGATCGCGGCGGCCACCCTCACCGCCACCTCGGCACCGGCGGCGGCCGAGCCACTCATCCCCGCCAACCTGCTCGGCGCGCTGTCGATCCCGTTCGACGCCGAGCTGGCCGGGGCGGTCCGGCTGCTCATGGCCGCGGGTGTCGACCAGATCGCCGTGCAGGCCGCCCAGACGATCATGGGGAGCGCCGGACAACTCTCGGTCGAGGACATCGCCGGGCGTGCGGGAGCTCTCCCGCTCCCCGCGGCCGCCGAAGGCGCACCCGCGTCGGCCGCCACTCCGGTCGCGGCCCCGACCGACCCCATCGCCCTGTTGCGCACGCTCGGCATCCAGACGCTCACCCCGTCGGTGTCGCCGTTCTGTACCGCCCCCACCGCCGACAACCCGCTCGGACTCGTCACCGCCGGGGCGGGGGCCGTGGCGGGTCCTTGGCCCATGAAGACCGACCCGCTGACCCAGCTCAAGCCGCTGCTCGACATGATCCCCGGCGTGAAGCTGCCCGAGAAGCTCAACCTCGTCGAGAAGGGCGAGACCGCATACGCTTTCGTGCCCGCCTCGCCGACGGCCGGTAGCGGCGGCACAATGCAGGTCGCCTGGTTCAACACCAGCACGCTCCAGGGCGGCTTCGCCGATCTCGACCCGATCACCGACCGCACCGCGCTGACGGCGCTGCCCCTGCTGTCCGGGGTCCGGCTGGCACCGGTGAAGACCGGCAGCGGCACCATCCTGTCGGCAGTCTTCGGCAACGCCAGCAACGGTACCCAGAACTGCTGGTTCCTACCTGCCGTCGGCATCGTCAATGCTTGACGCACAACGCTTTTCGCATCCGGTCACGCCTCACAGAACGAACTGACGACACATGAACCCCCACGGCAACACTTCGAAACCACGGAGTGCCCACCTCGCACGCGCCCTCGCGGCCGCAGCCGCCCTCACGATCGTCGTGGCCCCGGCCGCCGTCGGCATGACGGCGACGGCCGCGGCCGAACCGACTCCGGGAACATCGACGCCAGGCGTGGCCGAGCCGTCGGCGGAACCGTCGTCGACGGACAACAGCGCGCCCGCCGACGACAATGCGGGCACCGTCGACACGCGAGGTCCGGGACAGACGCCGGGCGCCGTCTACGCCAATCGCGAACTCCCCCGGGCACGTACGGTCGCGGGCGCCGGGTCCGGTAACGACTTCACGTACTGGAGCACCGGCGCCGACGGCAAGGCCCATCTGTCCTCGGGCGTGTTGATGGTGCCGGGCGGGCGGGCGCCGGCCGGCGGTTGGCCGATCGTCGCCTGGGCCCACGGTTCGCGCGGCATCACCGACCGGTGCGCACCGTCGTCGCGGCCCACCGCCGGGGACACCGATGAGCTCAAGCGATGGCTCGGTCGTGGATATGCCGTCGTCAGTACCGATTACGCGGGTGTCGGGACCCCCGGCACGCCGCAGTACTACGATCTCGAGGCCACTGCTCGCAACATCGTCGACGCGGTGCGCGCCTCTCGGGACATCGCCGACAACCTGTCGCGCTCGTGGGCAGTGGTCGGCGAGGGCCAGGGAGCCGCGGCCGCGATCACGCTGGCCCGACTGGCCCCGACCATCCAGGGCGGCAAGCTCGACTTCCAGGGTGCCGCGGCGAGTTCGATTCCCGCCCAGTTCGGTTCGCTCGTGGCCAATCTCGGGCCGTCGTCCGCGGCGATGCCGTCCGGGCTGGCCGCCGACGCGCTGTACACGCTGAGCGCGATCCGCAACGCGCACTCCGACCTCGATCTCGACGCCTACCTCACCGACACCGGCAAGAAGTGGCTGACCAAGGCCGCCGCGTCGTGTGTCACCGAGTTCGCGCGTGAGGTGGACGGTCTCGCCATCGGCTCGCTGTTCACCAAACCGCTGTCGGGGAACACCGAACTCACCGCCCTGCTGACCAAGGCGACCGAGCTGCCCACTCGCGGCTTCGAGCGTCCGGTCCTGATGACGCAGACCCTGCAGGACACCTCCGTCGTCGTACCGCTCACCCTCAAGTACCTCAACGACGCCCGGGTCGGCGACAGCAAGGTGTCGGCGCGTACCTATCTGACGCTCGACGGTGCCCAGTCGAAGCGGTTCTCCGACACCGACATCCGCGCGTTCGTCGCCCGCGTCCTGCGGTGAACCGAACGTTCCGGATCGCCTATGCGGCCACTGCCGCGGCAGCGACGATCGCCGGGTCGGCCGGTGATCGACGCAGCGCCGCGATCACCAAACCGCTGCCGATCGCGCTTCTCGCGGCGCGGGTGGCCGCCGGAGCACGACGCCGCCCGGTCGCCGACACCGTCGCGCTGGCGGCCGTTCTGGGGTTCTCGGCTGTTGGGGACCGGTTCATGTTGCAGGAAGAGTTCGAACACGACGACCCGGCGGCGAAGGATCGTTTTCTCCGCAGGGGTGCAACCTCTTTCGCGGGCGCACAGCTGAGCTACGCGGTCGCGATGTGGCGTGCCGGCGCACGACCGACGGTTCGGTCCGTCGCGCCGCGGGTGGGCGTTCTCGCCGAGTCGGCGACGGTGCTGAGCCGACACCGCCCTGCCCTGCTGCCGGTTCTGGGGACGTACGGCAACACGCTCGCGACGATGTCGGCGCTGGCGGCGGACGTGCCGACGCCGCAACCGCGCTTGCGGGCGGGCGGGTGGTTCTTCCTGCTCTCCGACCTCGCGATCATCAATCGACGACACCTGGTCACCGACCCTCGACTCCGGGTGGCCGGCGAGGCCTGGGTGCTCGCAAGCTATTTCACCGCGCAGTACCTGCTGATCGGCGGACTCGCCGACCGGTGAGTCAGGCGACCGCGCGGCCCGAGCAGGTCGAGTACTTCGGATTGGTCATCGGTAAGAAGGCCAGCGCACCGATCTTCTGGCGGATCGTGAAGGCGACGGGACCGCTGCCCGGATGGATGTCGACCTGCCATTTGATGGTGTACCCGCGGCCCGGAACAGTGGTGACGCCGGTACGTCCGGTCCGCAGGTTCCGCCACGACACCGACACCTCGTAGGTGTATTCGAGGGCCACTGCTCGGGCACGGTCGGTGCCGATGAGCGCGATGACGGGTCCGGGTAGTCCGTCCGCGGGGTGCCGGATCTGGTTGAACACGTCCACGCGGACCTTGACCGTGCCTGCCGGCCACGGGTTGACGCTGTCGCACCGCAGGGTGGTGACGTAGTTCGCCCCGTCGTCTGCCGGTGCGGCCCCGGCGGCTCCAGTACCGAACAGCGACACGGCCAGCGCCAGCACGGCGCCGGCCACCGTCGCGACCGTTCCCACTCCGACGCGTCCCCGCCGACGTCTGCCGCTCTCGAAGCCGACCGTGTTCTCCCCGCTCACCATGGGGGCAGTCTAGAGCCGCACGCGGGTGCCGTCTGCCAGAATCGACCCCATGCCGAAGATCCAGATCGCGCAGGAACCCGCGGCCGACGAACTCCTGTCGAACGATTCGTTCGCCCTCCTCACGGGAATGCTCCTCGACCAGCAGTTCCCGATGGAACGGGCCTTCGCCGGGCCGGCCAAGATCCGTGACCGGTTCGGCACGATGGATCCGGTCGAGATCGCCGACGCCGACCCCGAGGCGTTCGCCGACCTGTGTGCCACTCCCCCGGCAATCCACCGCTACGGTCGGTCGATGGCCGGCCGGGTCCAGGCGCTCGCGAAAGTCGTCGCCGAGGAGTACGGCGGCGACGCCGCGCGCATCTGGACCGAGGCCGCCGACGGCGCGGACCTGATGAAGCGATTGCGCGCCCTGCCCGGGTTCGGCGACCAGAAGGCGAAGATCTTTGTCGCGCTCGTCGCCAAGCAACTCGACGTCAAGCCGTCGGGCTGGACCAAGGTCGCCGGCGACTACAGCAAGAAGGGGTTCCGGTCGGTGGCCGACGTGACCGGCCCGGATTCGCTGCAGAAGGTCCGCGACTTCAAGAAGGCGGCGAAGGCCGCCAAGGCGGCAGAGGCACCGGCGACCGGGGCGCGGTAGCGACACCGCCCCGCGGAATCACCGAACCCTCGCCCCGAACGCCGGTCGGCTGGCCTAGGGTCGGAAAGCATGGAGTCCCTTCCGGATCGGCCGCTACCCGACCGTCGCCGCGTCGACCGTAGACCGGTGGCCACGGCGGACGCGGGCCGTGCGCTCGTCGAGATGCCGTTCCGACTCGGTTTCGCGGTCACCGGGGTGGTGCTCAGTGCAGCCGAGTCCGCAGTCGCCATCGCCCGTATCACGGCTGGGAGCGTGCAGAACGAGATCGCACTGGCAGTGGGCGTCGACGCCGACGAGCTCGGATCACTCCGGACGCCGCTCGCTCTCCTCAACCAGCTGTCCGAACTACTCGGCCCCGAGCGGCCGTTCGGCAGGATCCTGGCCAACGGCGGTCCGCTGGAGCGACTGCTCGATCCCGGGGGTGTCGTCGACCGGCTCACCGCCCCGAACGGTCCGCTCGACAAGCTCACCGCCGAGGGCGGACTCCTCGACCAGGTCGCCGAGGAACGAGGCATCCTGGTGCGCCTCACCGCGAAGGGTGGACCGCTGGACCGGTTGACCCGGCCGGGTGGCGTGGTCGACCAGTTCACCGAGAACGAGGGCATCCTCGAGCGCCTCACCTCCGAGGGCGGCATCGTCGACAAGTTGACCGCGCCCGACGGCGTGCTGGAGAAGGTGACCGCCGCGGGAGGCATCCTGGACCGGCTCGCCGAGGACGACGGCCTGCTCGATCAGCTCCTGGGCGAGAACGGTGCGGTCGAGCGTGCGATCGCACCGGGCGGGCCGCTGGACCGGATCTCCGAGCTCACCGAGGTCATCGGGCAGCTGGGACCCAACCTGCTCGCCATGCAGGAAACGGTCCACGAGCTCGCCGAGACCGTCGACCTGCTGAACCAGACGGTCGCACCGCTCGGCGGTCTCGCCGAGCGGCTTCCCAAACGCCTCACCCGTCCGCCGAAGGGGTCGGGCGGCAATGGACACGGAGACGCTCCGGCGGACACGAACGGGTACCCGCGGGGTTAGCCGCCACAGGCCACGCCGAGCGCCGGGTCAGAATGGCGGGGGCTCGTCGTCGTGGGTTGTCGCTTGATGGTGGGTTGCTTCGCTCCGGGCGCGTAGGTTCGCTTCGCGTTGTTTCTTGTTGCGGGCACGTTCTTCTCGCCGCTTCGCGTGTTTCGCGGCGGTGCGTTCGGTGATCGTGCGCGGTGGTCGGCCTTGCTGTTGTCTGCCTTGCCGCTCGGGCACGATGATCCGCGGTGTCGGTGGTGCTTTCGCGGCTTGTTCGAAC
>NZ_JAMBDT010000145.1:0-9636 GCF_025143765.1 Gordonia sp. p3-SID1431 | reverse complement strand
GTTCGTCGCCCTTCGTGGCTCGTCGCTTGCGCTCCTCGCACCTCAGGGATCAGTGGTGAGTTCGCCCACTCAGGATCGAGCGACGGTCGTTCTATTGTGCACCGGGCCCGTCGCCCGCGGGAGCGGGATCGGTGACCGTCACCATCGCGGTGCGGATCACCTTCTCGCCCAGGCGGTAGCCGCATCGGTACACCGATCCGATCACCGGGTTCGCGCCGGTGCCGTCGTGCTGCACGGCTTCGTGGAGTTCGGGATCGAACTCGTCACCCGCCGCACCGAAGGCCACGAGACCTTCGGCGGCCAGCACTCCGGTCAGCTTGTCGGCGACCGCACGCAGCGGACCGCTGTCGAGGTCGCCGTGCTCGCGTGCACGGTCGAGATCGTCGATGATCGGCAGCAGCTTGTCGATCAGGATCTGCTTGCCGTAGGCGACCGAACCCTGCTTCTCCTCGGCGGCACGCCGCCGGAAGTTGGCGAACTGGGCGCGTTCGCGCTGCAGGTCGGCCGTCAGCTCGGCGACGCGGGCATCCGGCTCGTCGGCTGCCCCGCCCGCCTGCTGCTCGTCACTGGTCTGCTCGTCGACGACCGGTCCGGCATCGGCCGGGCCGGGGCCGGCGGCCGGCTCGTCGCGCACCTCACCCGTCTCCGGGTCGATACGACGACGGTCGGTCACCGTCACCGGCTCCTCGCCGGACCCATTCGACGAATGGGCTCCTGCGGTCACTTGTTCTCCTTCGAGTCGGCATCGTCGACGACCTCGGCGTCGACGACGTCGGGATCGCTGTCGGCCGCGGCGGACTCACCGTTGGGGGACTCGGCAGCGGCGCTGGCGTAGATCGCCTGGCCGAGGGCCTGCGATTCCTCCGACAGCTTCTCGATCGCGGACTTGATCGCCGCGGTGTCGTTACCCTTGAGCGCTTCCTGCGCCCCGGCGACGGCCGCCTCGACCTTCTCCTTCAGCTCCGCCGGGACCTTGTCCTCGTTCTCCTTGAGGAACTTCTCGGTCTGGTGGACCAGCGACTCCGCCTGGTTGCGGGTCTCGGCCTCCTCGCGGCGCTTGCGGTCCTCGTCGGCGTGAGCCTCCGCGTCCTTGATCATGCGGTCGATCTCGTCCTTGCTCAGGCCGGAACCGTCCTGGATGCGGATCGAGTTCTCCTTGCCGGTGCCCTTGTCCTTCGCGGTGACGTGCACGATGCCGTTGGCGTCGATGTCGAAGGTCACCTCGATCTGCGGGACACCCTGCGGGGCCGGAGCGATGCCGCCGAGCTCGAAGCTGCCGAGCAGCTTGTTGTGCGAGGCGATCTCGCGCTCACCCTGATAGACCTGGATCTGCACCGACGGCTGGTTGTCCTCAGCGGTCGTGTAGGTCTCCGACCGCTTGGTCGGGATCGTGGTGTTGCGCTCGATCAGCTTGTGCATCACGCCGCCCTTGGTCTCGATACCGAGGGAGAGCGGGGTGACGTCGAGCAGCAGCACGTCCTTGACCTCACCGCGGAGCACACCGGCCTGCAGTGCGGCGCCGACGGCGACGACCTCGTCCGGGTTGACGCCCTTGTTGGGCTCGCGGCCACCGGTCAGTTCCTTCACCAGGTCGGTGACGGCCGGCATACGGGTCGAACCACCGACGAGCACGACGTGGTCGATGTCGCCGACGGAGATGCCCGCATCCTTGATGACGGCCTGGAACGGTGCGCGGGTGCGCTCCAGCAGATCAGAGGTGATCTTCTGGAACTCGCTGCGCGAGAGCTGCTCGTCGAGGAACAGCGGGTTCTTGTCGGCGTCGACGGTGATGTAGGGCAGGTTGATCGAGGTGCTCTGCGAGCTCGAGAGTTCGATCTTCGCCTTCTCGGCGGCCTCACGGAGACGCTGCAGGGCCATCTTGTCCTTGGTCAGATCTATGCCGTTCTGGCTCTTGAACTTCTCGACGAGCCAGTCGACGACGCGCTGATCCCAGTCGTCACCACCGAGGTGGTTGTCGCCGGAGGTCGCGCGGACCTCGACAACGCCGTCGCCGATCTCGAGCAGCGAGACGTCGAAGGTGCCGCCACCGAGGTCGAAGACCAGGATGGTCTGTTCCTTCTCGCCCTTGTCGAGTCCGTAGGCGAGGGCGGCCGCGGTCGGCTCGTTGACGATGCGGAGCACGTTGAGGCCGGCGATCTGACCGGCTTCCTTGGTGGCCTGACGCTGAGCGTCGTTGAAGTAGGCCGGGACGGTGATGACCGCGTCGGTCACGTCCTCACCCAGGTACGACTCGGCGTCGCGCTTGAGCTTCATGAGCGTGCGCGCGCTGATCTCCTGCGGGGTGTACTTCTTGTCGTCGATCTCGACGGTCCAGTCGCCCTCGCCCATGTGGCGCTTGACGGAGCGGATGGTGCGGTCGACGTTGGTGACCGCCTGGTTCTTGGCGGGCTGGCCGACCAGCACCTCGCCGTTACGCGCGAACGCGACCACCGACGGGGTGGTCCGTGCGCCTTCGGCGTTGGCGATGACGGCGGCTTCGCCGCCTTCGAGCACGGCCACCACCGAGTTGGTGGTACCGAGGTCGATTCCAACAGCACGAGACATGTTTGGCTTCCTCCTAGTTTGCGGGTGTGCACCCGAGTCCTTGTCCCGGGGTCTCGCGACCGCGGGGATGTCGTGGCGAAACTCTGCGGGACCGGACTTCAGTGCGTCCGACTCATGTCCTACTGAAAAAGTAGATCCGAGTCAAACCGACTTGAGTCTTCGTCGCTCAGGTTTCTCGAAGTGTGTAACGGGGGTGGCCGACGGATTGTTCCCGGATCGTCGAAGAAAGTTGAGCGGATGTCGCTCAATGTCCGCCGGGCCGAAAACGCGTATGACGTTGCGCCCGGTTTCCGGGCACAACGTCATACGAATCGCGAGGCCGTCGGCGGGGCTCAGCGTCGTCGGGTGAGCACCAGCCGGGCACCCGCATCGAGGAGGAAGCCGAGGATGCCGATCACCACGATCAGGGCGGCCACCTGGTCGTACGCCAGCTGATCGCGGGCGTTGAGAATCTGGTAGCCGAGACCGGAGCGCACGCCGAGCATCTCGGCAGGCACCAGGACCACCCAGGCGATGCCGAGCGCGACACGGATACCGGTCTGCACGTTCCCGCGGATCGCCGGGATCACCACAGACACGAGGACTTCGGTCCGGGTGGCGTGGAACGATCGCGCGACCTCGACGAAGCCGGGGTCGATCGACTTCACGCCGGCGGCCGTGTTGATGACGATCGGCCAGATCGCCGCGATCGCGATCAGGAAGATGACCGGTTCGTCGCCGATGCCGAACACCATCACCGCGACCGGAGCCCACGACAACGGGGAGATCATCCGCAGGAAGGCGACGATGGGATTCGCCGCGCGTTCCGCGGTGAGACTCAGGCCGATCAGCAGGCCCAGCGGGAACCCGAGCACGACGGCGATCAGAAGACCGATCAGCAACCGCCACAGACTCAGTCCGATGTCGGGCAGCAGCACGCCGCGATCGAGGAGTTCCAGCATCGCCGGGAACACCTGCTGCGGAGCGAACTGGCGGGCGAGGGAGTCCGCCGCGGGGACGACGGTGGTCGTCGCCCACCAGATCGCGACGAGCACCGCGATCGCGATCAGCGGCGGGACGATGGCGGAACCGGATCGCCGGCGCGGGTCCGTCGTGGTCTCGTCCTGGGTCAGCAGCGTCATGGCGTCACCTGTTCGGTTCTCGTGAGATCGGCGGGTAGTCCGAGAGCGGCTGCACCGCCGCGCATTCCGATGGCAGTACGGATGAATCGGTCGTCGACGAGGTCGGCATGGACGGTCGCCGGGTCCAGACGGCCGAGGAAGCGGCGATCACCGTCGACGAGGGTGTTGTCCATCTCGGTGACGAGCCGCTCGGTGAAACTCGCGAACGGGAAGGGTTGGAATCCGAGTCGTTGCGGCTGCCAGTCGACGTTGCTCACGGCGAAGTCGGCCGGGTCGTAGGTGAGCGCCTTGGCGATGGCCGGTTTCGGTTGCGGGAGATAACCGCCGGCGAGTTCCGCGGCGGCTCGGGGACGATCGAGATCGATGTGGTGCTGAGCCGCGACCACGGAGTCGGCGAGGGATTGGACCGCGGCGGGTCGTTCGTCGATGGCCGACTGATGGACGAGGAGCGCGCAGCAGGCGTGCTGTCGCCACACGTCGCCGAGAAAGGTGTGGATGCGGCCGATCTTGCGCACCTGGGCCATCGCGTTGAACGGATCGGCGACGACGTAACCGCCGATCGACCCGTTCGCCAGCGCCGGCACCATGTCCGAGGGGCTCATCACGATCAGCTCGACGGTCTTGTCACCCCGGGACGCCCCGGTACGGATGACCGGTCGCAGTCCGTGGGTCCGCAACATCCGCTGCAGGATGATGTTGTGGATCGACCACCATGCCGGGATGGCCACCTGAGAGCCGGCGAGTTGCTCGAGGTCGACGATGTCGGGCGCCACGGTCAGCGCCGATCCGTTGGTGTGATTCCAGCCCAACACCTGCACGGGGCTGTGCATCGCGTACCGCAATGCCACCGCCATCGGCATCAGCAGATGGACGACGTCGACCTTGCGCGTCACGAAGGCCTCCGCGAGCGAGGACCAGATCCGGAACAGCACGGGTTTCGTCGAACTCACGGCCGCGGGGTCGTAGAGTCCGGCGGCGTGTGCGACGAGAAGCGGCGCCGCATCCGTGATGGGGAGGTAGCCGACCCGCAGTGCATCGGACGCACCCGGTGGCGCTGCCGTGGCCGCCCGGCCCAGACCGACGACGCCGCCGATGCCGCCCGCGACGGTGAGGCCACCGACCCCGGCCAGGAGGAGTCGGCGTGAGATGGGCGCGCTCACACCTGCTGCCCCACCTGGTGACCGAAGTGCGTCAGGATCTCCGCGCGCCGGTCGGGATCGTCTCGGCCGAGACCGGATTCGAGCCGCCAATCCCCACCGATGCGACCGGTCTCGGACAGCAGGACGATCCGGTCGGCGAGTTCGAGCGCCTCGTCGACGTCGTGCGTGACGAGGACGACGGTGATCCGGAGTTCGGCGGCCAATTCGGCCAGCCAGCTGCGCAATTCGCCGCGCACCGCCGGATCGAGCGCGCTGAACGGTTCGTCGAGCAAGAGCAACCTCGGCCGGATCGCCGCCGCACGGATGATCGCCACGCGTTGCGCCTGACCGCCCGACAGCTGATCGGGGTAGCGGTCGGCGAGACCGTCGAGCCCGAAGCGGCGCAACAGGCCGAGTGCGTAGTCGTTCTCGAACGACGCTCGGTGCGCGGCGAATCGCCGTCCGAACCGGATGTTCTCTTCCACGGTCAGCCACGGCATCAGCAGCGCGCGCTGGAAGACGACCCCCGTGTGCGGTCGCTCACCGCCGGACTCGTCCCGCCACTCCAGGCTGCCGGCGTCGAGGGTCTCGAGGCCGGCGAGCACACGCAACAGCGTGGTCTTTCCGCTGCCGCTACGCCCGAGGACGGCCACGAACTCCCCGTCGTCGACGGCGAGGTCGATGCCCGACAATACAGCGGTGTCGCGAAAGGCTTTGCGGCCACCAGTTATTCGAACTGCGCGAGTTCCCACCGCAGTTGTCCTTCCGAGGGTGATTGGATGGGGATGAAAGCTGTTTCCCGGAACCGCCGGTTGGTGGCGCTCGCGGTCGCATAACCCGCACCGCCGCGGACGGTCGCCTCGAGCCGGGAGGCCGCGACCGCGGTTCGGGCGGCGTCGAGGCGCAGCCGGATCAGTTGGGCCGGCGACGGTGTCGTCGGATCGGCGGCGAACGTCGCGAGACGTGCACGTATCGACTCGAATTCGGCCGTCCGGTCGTCGAACTCGGGACGGAACACCTCGTTGACCCCCGCCAAGGACTCGACGGCACCGTCGAGTGCGGCACCGATGGCACCGCTGCAGAACGCGGACTGCAGCAGCAGGAACACCGGACGTATACCCCGGACGAACCCGGTGAGGTCGTCGGAGATCACGTTCTCGTCCTCGATCACCACGTCGGTGAGCGCGAGGGACGTCGAGGCGGTGGATCCCAAACCGATGAGGTCAGGCGCGGAACGGATCTCGACGCCGGGCGCGTCCGCGTCGACGACCGCGACGAGGGTCGTGTCACCGGTGCGCACCGGGAGGACGATCAGCGACTCGGCGTAGACGTTCGACGCCCAGCGGATCGGTCCGGTCGCCACGACCCCCGCCCGGCCGCGACGCCCCGTGATGGGTACGTCGCCGAGCCCGGCCACCTGTTTCAGACCGGCCGCCATGGCCGTGACACCGATCCGCTCGCCACCGAGGAGCGACGCGAGGTGCCTCTCCCGCAACGCTTCCGGCGATCGGGCGACGTACTCGATCGTCATCCGCTGCGCCCACAGCGAGAATCCGGCCGACAGACTCACTGCCGACACACGTTCGAGGACGTCGATCATCGACGTCAGCGAACCGTCGACCACTCCCCGGCCCAGGAGGCCGGCCGCACCGGCCGCGGCGATGTCGACCCGGGTGTCGGTGTGCCCGGCGTCGAGGTCGCGGGCGCGGTCGGCCACGGATGCGACGACTTCGCCGAGTTCATCGGTCAGCGTCGGCGCCATACCGGTCAGCCCTGTAGCCGGTGGAGGCGGTCCACCGGGGTCGACACGACCTCACGAGCGTGACGGACGGCCGCCTCGTCCGGGGCGTCGTAGAAGCACAGGCACTTGTCGGTGTCCTCGCGGACGTAGGTCCGCAGGAAGCTGACCTCGGGGACGTCGGCGTACTTCGGCGAGTTCGCCTTCTTGCGGGCCAGGTAGGTCTCCATGTCGATGGCGTCGGGGATGTCCCATTCGACGAGGTAGCCGGCGGTCGGACGCGCCTTCTTCAGCTCGTCGAGGTCGGCACCGACGAGCCGGACCTCGTCCGGGCCGGCCGCGACGAGCCCCCGGAAGTCCTCGACCTCGTCCAATCCGGCTGCCCGGCACCCCTCGAACTCGGCGATCACGAACAGTCGCGCGGCGCCTTCGGTCACCTGCGTCTCGATCAATTCGCCGCCGGCGGTCCGCAGATGTGCGTCGAGTCCTTTGATGAGTTCTTCGATTCTGCCCGCGTCGCTGTCGGCAGGTTCGAGTTCGAAGAGGAAGAGCGCCATGGGTGAGCCTTTCTGCGTCGGTGTGCCCGCTGGTGACCGCACCGACCCTGGCATAGACAGACCGGTCTGTCTATGGCGTCTCGTGGTCTACCCTTGGCGCTGTGAGCAACCCCGCACAGGCGAGCACCAGCCGCGCGACCTCTGCTGCCGGGCCCGGCAGCCCGGCCGATCGACTGCTCGCCACCGCCACCGAACTGTTTGCCGCACAGGGCATACGGTCGGTCGGCATCGACCTGATCCTGCGCGAGTCCGGGGTCGCCAAGGCGAGTCTGTACAACGCGTACGGCTCGAAGGACGGGTTGGTCGTGGCCTACCTCGAGCGTTTGGATCAGGCTGATCAAAACCGGTGGTTCGAGGCGACGAAGGCCGTCTCCGATCCGCGCGAGCGGATCCTGGCCTTCTTCGACCTCGCCATCGCCGGGGCCCCGACCCGCAACTTCCGCGGCTGTCAGTACGCCAACGCCGCGACGGAGTTCCCCGACACCGACCTGCCTCCCATCACTGCGCACCGCGCGTGGCTCCTCGACACCCTCGGCGACAACCTGCGCACCCTCGGCGCCCCGGAGCCCGATGTGACCGCGCGACAGATCCAGGTGGTCTACGACGGTGCGCTCTCGGGGTCGAAGATGGCTCGCTCGACCGCCCCCATCGAGACGGGCCGATTGTTGGTCGAGGCACTCCTCGACCGTCACCCGCTGGTTGAGTAGCGCCAGCCCCGCTGGTTGAGCAGGCGACGAGCGCAGCCGCCGGGCCGAGCAAGCGACGAAGGAGCGCGTCGAGGTCGAGGAGCCGTGTCGAAGCCACCTCGCAACACGCCGCGCTGTTGGTTACCCACTCGTCCCGGTCGCACCCGGCTACCGTCAGTTCATCCCCTCGACGCGGAGGTGGCGATGAACGAGACCACACCGAGCGATCCGCGATGGGTGCCGTGGCGGGTCGCGCCGACGTCGGGCTTCGAGGTCGACGACCCGACCGGGCGTGGCGAGGTCGAGATCGCGCAGATCGACGAGCGACAGTTTCTCGTGCGCAACGCCTTTCGGTTCTCCGATCCCGCGGTCGAGGAGTACCTGGTAACACAACTGGTCGAGCGAGGACAGACGGAAGCCGATGCGCGGGGCGCCGTCGACGCGGCCCGCGCGTTTGTGCCCGGCGACGACAACCCCACCGACCTCGCCTCGATCCCCCGGTTCCTGCGCTGGTTCGAGAACCCTTACGGCAGACACTCACTCGCGGCGCTCATCCACGACGAGCTCATCACGGGCACCGTCAACTCCGGCGCGCTCGGGAGTGACACCCTGTCCGACCGGTTCTTCCGCGAGATGATGCGAGCGTCCGGCGTCCCCTGGCTCAAGCGGTGGATCATGTGGTCGGCCGTGGCACTTCGCACGCGATGGGTCGCCCGCGGATGGCGACGTCTCAGTGTGGTCGGGTGGCTGGTGCTGAGCCTCGTCGGCATCTGCGCGGCGGTCGGTTCGAGCGGGGCGCTGCTGTTCGATTGGTCGTGGCCGACATCATCGCCGGCGGTCTCTCTCCCGCTCTCCCTGCTGATGATCTTCGTCGCCGCGCCGCTGTGGGGGCGCCAGTGGGCGGCGAGTCTCGTTGCGGCCGTGGCCGCCTTGTGGGTCCTGCCCGCCGCGATCGTGGCCTACTTCGCCTATGCGCTGTATCTGTTGTCGGAGAGGATCGCTCGCACCGTCGGGCTCACGTAGCGGCTCGGCCGAGCATTCTTGTCGGTGGTCGGGTCTATCTTGGATGTATCAGTTGGACCGGTCAACCAGGCCGGGCGGCAACGACTTCGGGGGAGTCACTGTGGGGGCATGGACGGATCTGCCGGGCGAGTTCCTCGCCGGGGTCGATCCTGCCCGCCCGGCCGAAGCCGACACCGCCACCCATATGCAGCGTCTGGGGTCGATCCGCGCGGGCGAGTCGTATCTGGCGTGGTGCCGCTACCAGACGATCCTGGTGTTGTGTGATCGGCTGTTGACCACCGTCGGCAACAGTTACGTCTCCGACGGTTTCGGTGACATCGTCGCCCGGGTCTCGCGCGAGGCCGGGATCACCCGCTACCGGGCGGGGATGCTGGTCGACGAGGCACTGTGTCTTCGTGATCGGTTGCCGCGGGTGTTGGAGACGTTGCGCGACGGCATCATCGGGCCGCACCAGATCCGCGAGATCATCGGCCGCACGCACCTGGTGTCCGATGATCACCTTCTCGACCCCGACGACCCCGCCAGCCGCCGGATCATCGAGGTGCTCGACGAATCGATCGCCGACCTGCTGCGCTCCCGGTCCGGGTCGTGGTCGACGTCCGGTTTGCGCGACATGATCGACCGTCTGGTCTTCGGCCACGACGCCGACGCCGTCCGCGAACGGCGCCGCGAAGCGCTCGACAAACGAGGCGTGTGGACCGAGAACCACGGTGACGGCACCGGTGAGATCACCGCGGTCATGGCCGCCGAGAACATCCGAGCTTCCAACGCCTCGGTACGTGAGTTGGCCGCATCCGTCTGCGACCG
>NZ_JAMBDT010000144.1:0-9819 GCF_025143765.1 Gordonia sp. p3-SID1431 | reverse complement strand
CCCCCCCCGTCCAGAGACCTTCGTGCTCAGTCTGTTCGTGTTCAGTTGTCGTCAGTACCGACGGATGCCCGTCAGGGTCCACTCCTTGACGGCGTCGCGCTTGACCGGCGTGCCGTAGTTGGACGAGTGGACGAACTGACCGTTGCCGACGTAGATGCCGGCGTGGCCGCCACCGTTGAAGATCATGACGTCGCCGGGCTTGGCCTCGGAGTACGACACCGCGCGTCCGCCGCCGAGCTGGCCGTAGCTATCGCGCGGGATGTTCTTGCCGGCCTGCTTGTAGGACCAGTAGACGAGGCCCGAGCAGTCGAATGCGTTGGGGCCGGCGGAGCCGTAGGAGTACGGCGCACCGATCTTGCTCTCGGCGGCCTTTACCGCCTTCTGACCGGCGGTCAGCTGCGGCTGGCCCAGGGGCGCGCCGCCACCCTGCGGGCGGAACTGCTGCGGGATCTGCTCCGGCGCGATACCCGGCACGGTGAACTGCCCCAGGTTGGGGATCTCGACCGTGGCGGCGGGCGACTTCTTCACCGGCGTGGCCTCAGGCGCGGGCTTGGCCTCCGGGGCCTTCGCGCCGGGCAGGGCCGGGATCTCGAGAGTGCCCAGCGGGGTGTGGACCGGGGCGGCGAGAGCAGGGCCGGCGGCTGCGGCGAGCGAACCGAGTGTGATCGATCCAGCGATCACCGCCTTCTTGGCGACCGTGCTGCCACGATTGGGCTGTTCCAAACGATGTTTGGCCACGAAGCGAGTTCTCCTTCAGATCTTCCTCTACCGCCGACCGAGTTAGCTGTCGGGTTCGGGCCGGAAGAGTGGCCCTACACGTTTTCGCGCATGAGGTATCCACTGGACACTCATGCATGGCAACGCGATTCACCCCGATTCGGATCGGCTTCGACTGAGTCGCATCAGTGGCGATGCGCTCCGACGAGCCCGTCCGAAGGTTGTGGTTCCCCGGTTCGCCCGCGAGGGCGATTGAGCGGTGACTACTGCGGACCACTTCTGTTGAAGCGGGACGCTCCGCAAAGGTCTCAGAAAGGTTACGAAATCGGATGCGCTCTGTCCACTAAGCGACAGACAGCCAAACCTCGGCCGCTTCTCAGCCTGCCCTGAGGACGGTCACAGAAGCGCGTCGATCCGGCGCCTGAACTGCGGTTTTGGCTGATCTTGCAGATCGTGCAGCGCCGCTGGTCACCATTGCAGCAGCCTGCAGAACGTCGATGGCGAGGTCCAGTTCGGCATCCGCGTCCGAGGTGGCCGCCGTTACCGAACCTCCACCTTCGTGGGACATATCGTCCCAGCTCGGACCACCAAACAGCACTGTCATCATGCACCCGTCGCAAGCGACGGGACGAGCCGGGCAGCGCGCACAATCGACGTACATAATGTGATCTCCATCTCATCTGGCGAGGGTGGGCCGCGTCGGCCCCGTTACGGGTCGTTGTGACCGTGAGAAGACCGCATTTCTCACGTCCAGGTGGAGACTAGGGGCGCCCACCGACAAGTCCGTCGAACAGCGATCGACACAGCAGTCACACGGGTCACACGACACGATGTCGGAGCGTCGCGGTCGCGATGTCGGTGGATCGAACTAGTGTTCGCCGGGTGACGCAGACCAGCGTGGACGGCTCGCCCGCGGGGCAGCTCACCTTCGCCGACCTGGAGGCCGCCGACCAGGGGGCCACGGGTGAGACGACGAACGAATTCAGCGACCGGTCGCTCTTCGAGACGACCCTCGTCGTCGTCGACCTCGAGACCACCGGGTCCGACCCGGTCCGCGACCGGATCACCGAGATCGGCGCGGTCAAGATCCGCGGCGGCGAGGTGGTCGGCGAGTTCGCCACGCTGGTCGACCCCGGCCGGCCGATCCCCCCGCAGATCGTGACCCTCACCGGCATCACCACCGCGATGCTGACCGACGCCCCCCGGATCGAGTCGGTGCTGCCGTCGTTCTTCGAGTTCGCCCGCGGCTCGATCCTGGTGGCCCACAACGCTCGTTTCGACATGGGTTTCCTTCGGCAGAACGCGATCCGGCTCCACCTGCCGTGGACGTTCAGCCTCAGCCTGTGCACGGTGACCATGGCCCGGCGCATCCTCAGCCGTGACGAGGCGCCGACGGTCAAGCTCAGCGCGCTCGCCGACCTGTTCGACGTCTCCGTGCGGCCCACCCACCGGGCGCTCGACGATGCGCGCGCCACGGTGGAGGTCTTCCACCGGCTCCTCGAGCGCGTCGGCAATCAGGGCATCGCGACCGTCGGCGAGCTGACGTCGTATCTCCCGAAGACCGACCCGCGCCTGCGCGCCAAACGCGCACTCGCCGACCATGTCCCGGCCCGTCCCGGGGTGTACCTGTTCCGCGGCCCGTCGAACGAGGTCCTCTACGTGGGCACCGCGGTGGACCTCCGCCGCCGGGTCCGGTCGTACTTCAGTGGCAACGACCCGCGCCGCCGCATCGCGGAGATGGTGCTCCTCGCCCAACGGGTCGACGTCGTGGAGTGTTCCCACGCCCTGGAGGCCGCCGTCCGCGAACGCCGGCTCCTCGGCGCGCACGCACCGGCGTACAACCGACGATCGACCCAGCCGCACAAGGGTTGGTGGGTGACCCTGACCGAGGAACGCTTCCCCCGGCTCAAGGTCAGCCGAACACCCACCGACGAGTCGATCGGCCCGGTGGGCAACCGCAACAACGCGGCGACCGTCGCCGACGTGATCTCGGCGGCCGCCGGTCTGCGCACGTGCACGACACGGCTCGGCGCGACGGGCTACCACTGGTGTCCCGAGGCCGATGGGAGGCGGCGGCCGGGGTCCTGCCGGGCGGCCACGGCGCAGCCGCAGACGGTGCCGGACTACTCTCCCCGGGTCACCGCGGCCCGCCGGCTCATGCGAGGTGAGGCCGACGAGCTCCTCGACGGCCTCACCGCGCGCCTCACCGACCTCGCCAAGGCGCACATGTTCGAGACCGCGGCGCGGCATCGGGACCGTCTCGCGCTCACGATCGACGCCCTCGCCCGCTGCCAGCGACTGGCCGCGCTGTGCGCGATCGCCGAGATCGTGGTCGCCCGGCCCGACGGTGAACGCGGTTGGCAGTTCGCGGTCATCCGGCACGGACGGCTCGCCGCCGCCGGGCGCGCCCGACGCGGCGTCTCGCCCATGCCCGTCGTCGACGCGCTCGTCGCGGCCGCGGAGACCGTGTTACCGGGCCCCGGTCCGCTGCGGGGCGCGCCGGCCGAGGAGGTCGGCCTCGTGTACCGCTGGATGACCGAACCGGGCGCGCGCATCGTGTCGACGAGTGAGCCGGTCGCCCTGCCCGCCGGCTGCGCCGAACGCCGGCTCGGCTGGTCGCAGTCGGCGCACGACGCACGTGCGGCCAGACCCGTCGCCGACTCTCGCACACGGCAGGCGAGCTGAGGGCCACGCACCACTAGGCTGGCGGCATGATCACCGCCATCGTCCTCATCCAGGCCGACATCCACCGGATCCCGGAGACCGCCCAGGCCGTCGCCGACATCCCCGGGGTCGAAGAGGTGTACTCCTGTGCGGGCGACGTCGATCTGATCGCGAAGATCCGGGTCCGTGACCACGAACAGATCGCGACGGTCGTCACCGGCCAGATCAACCGCCTACCCGGGGTTCTCAAGAGCGCGACACACATCGCGTTCCGCAGCTACTCCAGCTCCGACGTCGAGGGCGGTTTCTCCATCGGCGAGAACTGACCCGCCGAACACTGAGCCCCACAAGGATTTCGGGACAGCGTGACCGTCAGGCGGGCGCGGCGAGCCGGCCGCTGAGCTCGGCCCACCGCTGCAGCAGGTCGGCGGCGGCACCGTTGTCGATCGCATCGGCCGCCCGCTCCTTCGCGGCGCCGAGGGCATCGGTCAGTTCCGCCGAGCTCATCGGCGCCTCCTGCTCGAACGCGACGATGGCCCCGGCCGAGTTCAGCAGCACCGCGTCCCGGACCGGGCCCGTGGTCCCGGCCAGCAACTCACGGGCGATCGCGGCGTTGACCGTCGCGTCTCCCCCCTGCAGGGCGGAGAGTTCCACGCGCGCGATCCCCAGATCCGTCGGGTCGACGGTGAGTTCGTTCACCTGCCCGGCGACGACCTGCCAGACCGTCGACGTGGTGGTGGTCGTCAGTTCGTCGAGACCGTCGTCGCCGCGGACCACCAGCGCGGAGCCGCCGCGCTCGGCGAAGGCCCGCGCCAGAACCGGCGCGAGGTCGGCGAAGGCGCAGCCGATCAGCCCCCGGCTGGGTGTCGCCGGGTTGGTCAGCGGCCCCAGCACGTTGAAGACCGTCGGGATGCCGATCTCCTTGCGCGGCGGACCGGTGAAGCGGAACGCCGGATGGAACACCGGCGCGAAGCAGAAGCCGATCCCGAGTTCCGACACGCACTGCGCGACCGCGGCGGCGTCGAGGGAGATGTCGACGCCGAGCGCCTCCAGCACGTCGGCACCGCCGCTCTTCGACGACGCCGCACGGTTGCCGTGCTTGACCACCGCGACGCCCGACGCAGCGATCACGATCGACGTCATCGTGGAGATGTTCACCGTGTGCGACCGGTCGCCGCCGGTCCCCACGACGTCGACGGCCGGGCGACCGACGTCCACGAGCGTCGCGTGGTCGAGCATCGCGCGGGACAACCCGAGGAGCTCCGCCGGTGCGGCACCTTTCATCTTCACGCCGACGCCGAACGCGGCGATCTGGGCTCCGGTCGCACTGTCGGTCATGATCTCGTTCATCGCCCACGCCGCCTCGTCGGCGTCGAGGTCGAGGCGATCGGTGACCTTGCCGAGGATCTGCGGCCAGCTGAAGTCAGACTGTGCGGTGCTCACGGGGAGTCAGCATATTCGTGTTCAGAGCGGCGGACGCTGGAGGACGGCCCACTCGCGTGCGAATCCGCCGTGCCGCGAACCCAGGCTCGCCATCCGGGACCGTTCCTGGGACAGATGCATCGCGTCGAGCAACTGGACCCGCGCCAGGACCAGGACCACGAGCCGGTCGTCGCGCGGTGCCGGCCTCGGCCCCCAGCGTTCGTCGTCGACGGACTCGTAACCGTCGAGCGCGGCCACCGCGGCCGCGTCGGCCCGCCGGTCGGGTGGCACCTCGACGACGTGCCGGAGGATCACCTCCTCCGCGGCTCGCCACGACGACGCGTCGAGGGCCACCGAACTCGCGATGGCGTCGTCGTCGGACCGGGCCACCACCTCCACCTGCTCACGCAGCGTCAGCGGACCGGCGCCGACACGCGGGCGCAGCCGTGAGCGGAGCCGCGCCAGACGACCCTGCTCGACGAGTCGGCCGTTGAGATCACGGGGGCCGGGCGGCGCCGAACTGGACATGAACACACGGTAGCGAGCCGGGCGTCCGCCACGCCCTTCCCGGACACGCCGAAGGTCGCCCGATTCGGGCCCGGACCTGCACCGGGAGAATTAATCGGGGGCAATTTCCGACCCGGGTGGCCACGGCTTACTACGAACCGTCATACTTCACTTGTGACAAGCGCTGTAGGTACCTCAGGAACAGCCATCACCTCGCGCGTGCACTCGCTGAACCGGCCCAACATGGTCAGCGTCGGCACGATCGTGTGGCTGTCCAGTGAGCTCATGTTCTTCGCTGGCCTCTTCGCGATGTATTTCGTCGCCCGTGCCAACTCCGCCGTCGGCTGGCCGCCGCCACCGACCGAGCTGAATCTCGCCCTCGCCATCCCGGTGACGACGATTCTCATCCTGTCGTCGGTGACGTGCCAGATGGGTGTCTTCGCCGCCGAGCGCGGTGACGTCTTCGGCCTCCGCCGCTGGTACGTCATCACCCTCATCATGGGAACGATCTTCGTGATCGGGCAGGCGTACGAGTACACCGTGCTGGTCGGCCACGGCACGACCCTCGCGTCGGATGCGTACGGCTCGGTCTTCTACATGACGACCGGGTTCCACGGCCTCCACGTGATCGGCGGTCTGATCGCGTTCGTGTATCTGCTCATCCGGACCAAGCTGTCGAAGTTCACGCCGGCGCAGGCAACCGCGGCCATCGTCGTCTCCTACTACTGGCATTTCGTCGACATCGTGTGGATCGGGCTGTTCGTCACGATCTACTTCATCCGATGACGCCGGCCCGTTCCACCACGACCGAGCGCAGCTCGATCTAACAACAGTCCGTCCCGCTTAGTAGAGAGTCACAGATGAGTTCATCTCCACCGCGTCCGTCGGATAGCGGCACCGAGGTCGGACCCGATGCCTCGGCCCGACGCTCCTCTGCACGCGACGCCGGCCGCCGCGCCAAGGCCCGACGCAAGCTCCGTCGGCGCGCAGGCGGCACCATCGTGCTGCTGGCCGGCCTCGTCATGGCGGGTGTGCTCGCCTCGGTGCTGACCCCCGAGCCGCAGGTCGCGGTCGCCGACGAGAGCAACGCCGCGATGATCGACGACGGTCGCAAGCTCTACGAGACCTCGTGCATCACCTGCCACGGCGCGAACCTCCAGGGCGTGCCCGAGCGCGGTCCCGCACTTCTCGGTGTCGGCGACGCCGCCGTGTACTTCCAGGTGTCGACCGGACGTATGCCGGCGGCGCGTGGTGAGGCGCAAGCCCAGCGCAAGCCGGCCAAGTTCACCACCGAGCAGATCGACCAGCTCGGCGCCTACATCCAGGCCGAGGGTGGCGGACCGCAGGTGCCGCGCAATGCCGACGGCACCGTCGCGATGGAGTCACTGCGCGGCGACAGCATCGGACGCGGCAGTGAGCTGTTCCGATTGAACTGCGCGTCGTGCCACAACTTCACCGGTCGCGGTGGCGCACTGTCCTCGGGCAAGTTCGCGCCGAACCTCGACGGGGTGAACGAGGCGCAGATCTACACCGCGATGCTGACCGGTCCGCAGAACATGCCCAAGTTCTCGAACCGTCAGCTCGATCCGGAAGAGAAGCGGGACGTGATCGCCTACGTCAAGTACGTGAGCGAGGCCAAGCCCAGTGGTGGTCTGGGCCTCGGTGGTTTCGGCCCGGTCAGTGAAGGCATGGTCATGTGGTTCGTCGGCGTCATCGCCATCGTCGCCGGCGCCATGTGGATGGGATCTCGAGCATGAGCGCGAACGACAAAGACGTCCCGTCGCGGGACGAACTCGAACAGATGAGCACCGATGAGCTCGTCAAACTCGGCACCAATCTCGACGGCGTCGAGATCATCCACCGGTCCGAGCGTTACTCGGTGCCGGGCACCAAGGTCGAGAAGCGCGCCGAGCGTCAGGTGGCCATCTGGTTCACCGTGGCCGGCGTGTCCGCCCTCGCGTGCCTCGGGATCTTCCTGTTCAACCACTGGGAATTCGCCCTCCCGGACGATCCGAACTACTGGTGGTACACGTTCAACACGCCGCTCCTCGGCGTGACGTTCGGCCTGTCGGTGTTCGCCATCGGCGTCGCGCTGATCCTCATCACCAAGAAGTTCATCCCGGCCGAGATCTCGGTTCAGGATCGTCACGACGGTGGATCGACCGAGGTCGACAAGAAGACGATCGTCGGTCTGCTCCAGGACACCGGCGCCACGTCCACCCTGGGTCGTCGCAAGATGATCATCGGCTCCGCCGGTTTCGGTCTCGGCGCCTTCGCGGTCACCGGACTCGTGGCCTTCCTCGGGGGCTTCATCAAGAACCCGTGGGCCGAGGGCCCCGACTCGCCGCTGTGGCATTCGGGATGGTCGCCGATCTACAACCCGCCGGAAGCGCCCAACGAGACCATCTACCTGCGGCGTGACACCGGCAACCCGTTCCAGGTCGCCCTGGTCCGGCCGGAAGATCTCGACGCCGGCGGTATGGAAACCGTGTTCCCGTGGCGTCGTTCGGACGGGTTCGGCGAGTCCGAGCACTCCCGCCATCTGCTGGAGGAGGGCCTGCACCAGGTCCGCAACCCCGTCATGCTCATCCGTCTGCGTCCCGAGGATGCGGCCCGTGCGGTCAAGCGCAAGGGTCAGGAGAGCTTCAACTACGGTGACTACTTCGCCTACACCAAGGTCTGCAGCCACCTCGGCTGCCCCGCCTCGCTCTACGAGCAGCGGAGCAACCGCATCCTGTGTCCCTGCCATCAGTCGCAGTTCGATGCGCTCGAGTACGCCAAGCCCATCTTCGGACCGGCCGCACGTGCGCTGGCACAGCTGCCGATCACGGTGAACAACGAGGGCTACCTCGTTGCCGCAGGCGACTTCATCGAGCCCGTCGGTCCGGCATTCTGGGAGCGTAAGTCATGAGCATCGCCGAACGCCTCGGCACTCAAGCCGAAGAAGTGGACTCGCGGTATCACCTCGCCGCGGGCATGCGTCGCCAGATCAACAAGGTCTTCCCCACCCACTGGTCCTTCATGCTGGGTGAGATCGCGCTGTACAGCTTCATCATCCTGCTGGTGTCGGGCGTCTACCTGTCGCTGTTCTTCGATCCGTCGATGACGCGCGTGGTGTACGACGGCGCCTACCAGCCGCTGAACGGCGTGATGATGACCAAGGCGTACGAGACGACGCTGAACATCTCGTTCGAGGTGCGCGGCGGTCTCTTCGTCCGTCAGATCCACCACTGGGCGGCACTGCTGTTCGCCGCGTCGATCATCATCCACATGATGCGCATCTTCTTCACCGGTGCGTTCCGACGTCCGCGTGAGGCCAACTGGATCATCGGTTGTCTCCTGCTGATCCTGGCGATGTTCGAGGGCTTCTTCGGTTACTCGCTCCCCGACGACCTCCTGTCGGGCACCGGCGTCCGCGCCGCCATGAGTGGCATCGTCCTCGGCATCCCGGTCGTCGGCACCTGGATTCACTGGGCTCTGTTCGGCGGCGACTTCCCCGGCGTCATCATCATCCCGCGCCTCTACGTGCTGCACATCCTGCTCTTCCCGGGCATCATCCTGGCTCTGATCGGCGCACACCTCGCGCTGGTCTGGTACCAGAAGCACACGCAGTTCCCCGGCCCCGGCCGCACCGAGAAGAACGTCGTCGGCGTCCGCATCATGCCGGTCTTCGCCGCCAAGGCCGGCGCGATGTTCGCCTTCGTCACCGGCGTCCTGGCGATCATGTCGGGCGTCTTCCAGATCAACCCGGTCTGGAACATCGGTCCGTACAACCCGGCACAGGTGTCGGCCGGATCTCAGCCGGACATCTACATGATGTGGACGGACGGTCTGATACGTCTGTTCCCGGCATGGGAGCTCTACCTGGGCAACTACACGGTGCCGATGTCGAACTGGGTCGTGCTGATCATGACCATCATCTTCGGCCTGATGTTCGCTTACCCGTGGATCGAGAAGAAGCTCACCGGCGACGACGCGCACCACAACCTGCTGCAGCGTCCCCGCGACACCCCGGTGCGGACGGCGATCGGCTCGATGGCGGTCTCGTTCTACATCCTGCTGACGATCGCATGTATGAACGACATCATCGCGTTCAAGTTCCACATCTCGCTGAACGCGACCACCTGGATCGGGCGTATCGGTCTGATCGTCCTGCCGCCGCTGGTCTACTTCATCGCCTACCGCTGGGCGCTCTCGTTGCAGCGCAGTGACCGCGAGGTCCTGGCACACGGCATCGAGACCGGCATCATCAAGCGGCTGCCGCAGGGTGAGTACATCGAGGTCCACCAGCCGCTCGGCCCGGTCGACAGCCATGGTCACCCGATCCCGCTCCCCTACGAGGGTGCGGCACTGCCCAAGCGGATGAACAAGCTCGGCTCCGCCGGTGCCCCGGGGACCGGTTCGATCCTCACGGCGGATCCGCCGGAGGAGCAGCTGCGCAACGTCGAACTCGAGCACGAGATCGAGGCCGGCGAGCGGAAGGCCCTTCGCGAGCTGCAGGCCAAGGGC
>NZ_JAMBDT010000143.1:0-9938 GCF_025143765.1 Gordonia sp. p3-SID1431 | reverse complement strand
CAAGCCTCGTGGTTGCGGGGCCTTTCTCATTGGTGATCAGCTCAGGTGGTGGACGTCCGCCAAGCCGTATACGGGCGTGGGGATTCCTTCATATCGCGCCTTCAGTTGTAGCGCGAGATACAGCGAATAGTGGCGCGACTGGTGCAGATTTCCGCCGTGGAACCACAGGCCCGGTTGCTGGGTGGGCTTCCACATGTTCCGCTGTTCGCCCTCCCAGGGGCCCGGGTCCTTGGTCGTCTCGGAGCCGAGTCCCCACACCTTGCCGACACGGTCGGCGACCTCCTGTCCCATGAGGTCGGCGGCCCAGCCGTTCATCGATCCGTACCCCGTGGCGTAGACGACCACGTCGGCGTCGATCTCCGTCCCGTCGGCGAGCACCACCGAATTCTCGGTGAGGTGGTCCAGTTGACCGTGGACCAGCTTGATCGTTCCGTCGGCGATGAGTTCGCTCGCGCCCACGTCGATGTAGTAGCCGGATCCGCGGCGTAGGTACTTCATGAAGAGTCCGGAGTCGTCGTCGCCGAAGTCGAGCTGGAAGCCGGCCGCCTCGAGTCGTTCGTAGAGTTCCTTGTCCTGTTGGCGGATCTGGTCATACACGGGTATCTGGAACTGGTGCATGATCCGGTAGGGCAACGAGGCGAAGGTGAGATCGGCCTTCTTGGTCGTCATCCCGGAGGCGACCGCCTCCTCGCTGTACAGGGAACCGAGGGCGATCGACCGCAGCGAGTCGGATTTCACGATGTGGGTCGAGGAGCGCTGCACCATCGTGGCGTCGACGCCGTTGTCCACCAGCGCCTTGCAGATGTCGTGCGCGGAGTTGTTGGAGCCGATGACGACGACCTTCTTGCCGAGGTAGCCGTCCGGTCCGGGATGTGCGCTCGAGTGGTGTTGCTCGCCGGCGAACACATCCTGCCCGGGGACCGAAGGGACGGCAGGTTTGCCGGACATCCCGGTCGCGAGGACCAGCTGCGTCGGATGGAGCGTGAGGCGCTCACCGTCCCGGTCGACCTCAACCGTCCACCGTGACTCGGCCTCGTCGTACTCAGCGGACAGACACGTCGTCTTACTCCAGTACGGAACCTCCATGACCTTGGTGTAAAACTCGAGCCAGTCGCCGATCTTGTCCTTGGGTGCGAAGACCGGCCAGTTGTCGGGGAACGGCAGGTACGGGAGATGGTCGTACCAAACCGGGTCGTGCAGGCACAGCGACTTGTAGCGTTTGCGCCACTGGTCCCCGGGACGGTCATGGCGATCGACGACGACCGACGGCACGCCGAGCTGGCGGAGTCGTGCGCCGAGCGCGATACCGCCCTGCCCGCCGCCGATCACGAGCACGTACGGTTGCGCCGACCGTCCGAGCGACAGTTCCTCGTCGGCCTTCTTCTCCGCCCAGGAACGGGTGTCGGGGTCGGAACCGTGCACCGCCCCGAGCGGTCGATTCGGGCCGGCCGACTCCTCGTGTCCCTTGAGTTCCTGCATCGTCGTCAGCAGCGTCCAGGCCTTGTCCTCCCCGGCGTCGCGCCCGCCACCGTCGGTGCCGGCGTCGTCGCGACGGATGCGCAGGTGTCCCTCACACCGTCCGACGGCGGTCTCGAACGCGATGAACGCCGAGACGACGCCGTCCCCGTCGTCGGTGGCCGGTTCAGTGGTGGTGAAGTTCGACGGGCGGGTGTCCGCGAGACGCGCGGTCAGCATGTCGGCGATCTGCTCGTGGCCCTCCACCGTCTTGATGTTCCAGGTGAATGCGGTCAGGTCGCGCCAGTAGCTGTCGGTCAGAAACGCGTTCGTCGCGCGGGCGATGTCGTCTGCGGCGAGTGCGGATTCGAACTCACGCAGCCAGGCGTCCATCCGCTCCTGCGGGGTGCGGTCGAGATGGACCAGCGGTTCCAATGTCTGAGTCATGATGCCTCCTCGAGATGTGCCCCGCGAACGTGATGTGGAACACAGCGGGTTGTGGACAGCAGACGCCCCGGCGCCGGGTGGCGGCAAGGGTTGCAGGGGGTTGCGAGGGGCGGGGTACGTTGTCGTCGTCTGTGACGTGACGCACAATCGAAGAGATGAACGCTTACGAGTCGGCCTCCGAGCTGGAGCCCGCGGTGCACGCCGGCGACGATCCGCGCGAGTTCGCGTCCGTTCTCAGCGCGGTTCACGACGCGGCGATGTCGGGCGGGCGCATGCCGGCGCGTCCGCGCAGCGTCATCGACGACTCGTGGCAGCGACTCCGACGTGCCGGTCTCGACCCGGACGTGGACTGCGCCGGGGAACGGACGCTTCAGCTCGAGGAGCTCGAAGAACGCCGCCGACGCTCCGGCCTGGCGGAGGTCGTGGACGAGTTGGCACGTGGCCTCGACTCGCTGATCGCCGACGGTGACAACATCCTGGTCGTCTCGGATGCCGACGGGCACGTGCTGTGGCGGAGCGGGTCGTCGAAGGTGCTCACGCGCGCGGACACTCTCGGATTCGTCGAGGGTGCCGACTGGGCCGAGGGCTCGGTGGGGACCAACGCGATCGGTACGGCACTGATGTCCGGTCGTTCGGTGCAGGTGTTCTCGGCCGAGCACTTCGTGCGCAGTCATCATTCGTGGACCTGTACCGGTGCACCGATCAAGGACCCGCGGACCGGTGAGATGTTGGGGGTGGTCGATGTGAGTGGTCCGGCCGCCACCATCCATCCGACCACCTTGGCGCTGGTGCATGCGGTCGCCCGGCTGGCCGAATCACAACTACGCGAGAGCCACCACCGACGACTCGATTCGTTGCGGGCGGTGGCCGCGCCGATCCTCGCCCGCATGCCCGGCCCAGCGTTGGCGGTCGACACCGACGGGTGGGTCGCCGCCGTGGACACCGTGTCTCCGCGATCGCGACTGATCCTGCCGCCGCGGCTCGGCCCCGGCCGGATCTTCGTGAATGCGCTGGGGGAGTGCGACGTCGAGGCGTTGCCCGGCGGATGGTTGGTGCGCGTCGCGGAGACCTCGGACGCATCCACCACACGGGTGATCGTGCGGACACCGCCGGACGCGTCGGGTCTCCGAAATGTCGAGGTCACCGTCGAAGGCGCGAGCGGTGCCTGGACCCATCGCTGTTCGCCCCGGCACGGCGAGATCCTCACCCTCCTGGCGCGACGGCCCGGCGGCGTCACCGCGGCCCAGATGTCGATGCACCTGTTCGGCGTCGACGACCGGACGGTCACAGTGCGGGCCGAGATGTCCCGGCTGCGCAAGCACTTCGGTGGTCTGCTCGTGGCGGGCCCGTACCGGTTCGTCGACGGGGTCGACGTCGAGGTGCTCGCCCCCGAGATCACCACCGTGCACGACTGATCGACTCGGGCTCAGTCGTACTCGGCGACCACGAGCCCACGGTCGAAGGCGTATACGATCGCCGCCGCCCGGTCGCGGAGGTCGAGCTTCGTGAAGATGTGGTTGATGTGGCTCTTCACGGTCACCTGCGAGATACCGAGGGCCGCACCGATTTCCGCGTTGGTGCGGCCCCGCGCGATCAGGCGGAGGACATCGGTCTCGCGGTCGGTGAGCCCGGGCACGGTGCTCACCTGCTCGCGACCCGACCGTCGGAAGCCATGGAGAACGCGTTCGGTCACCGCCGGATCCAGGAACGCGCCGTCGCGAACCACCGCGCGGACCGCCCAGATGAGCGCCTCGGCCGGCGAATCCTTGAGGATGAACCCGGCCGCTCCGGCGCGCAGGGCACGGGACAACAGGGCGTCGTCGTCGAAGGTGGTCAGGATCAGCACCGGCGGCGGCTCCCGCAGGGTGCGCACCATCGTGGTGGCGGTGATGCCGTCGACGTCACGCATCCGCAGATCCATCAGGACGATGTCGGGCCGGTGTTCGGCGATCCCCGCGAGGACTCCGGAACCGTCCGCGCACTCACCCACGATGTCGAAGCCGTCGCGCAGGCGCAGGATGCGACGCAGGCCCGTACGGATGAGCTCCTGGTCGTCGACGAGAAGAACCCGGATCGGGTCGGCCGCGGGATCGGTGGGTGCGGTCGTCGTCATGCGGGCACCCCGGCGGTGATCGGTCGCGACGGCAGGCTCGCGTGTACCGACCAGGTGCCTGCCCGATGTGCTGTCTGGAGAGTGCCGCCGAGCAGTGCCGCGCGCTGGGTCATTCCCTCGATACCGGTGCCGTCGCATTCTCGTGGCCGATCCTCGGTCGCCGGGTTCTCGACCGTGAGAGCAACCGCATCGGCCACCGACACCGAGACCGAGGCCTGCTTGGCCACCGAGTGTTTGACGACGTTGGCCAGGGACTCCTGGGTGATCCGATACAGCGCCGCACCGACCGGACGTGGCAGCTCGGTGAGGTCGCCGACGAGGCTGAAGTCGATGTCGACGCCGGCCTTGCGGTAGTCCTCGACGAGCCGGACGAGGTCTCCGGCGCCCGGTGACGGGGCCGTCGTTCCCGTCGGCTCGGTCGTCCCCAGTACGTGGACGATGGTGCGGATCTCGGTCATCGCCTGTCGGCCTTGGCGTTCGGCGTCGGAGAGTGCCTCCAGTGCCTCCTCGATGTCACGATCCTGTTCGAGCACGCGACGGGCGCCGGTGACGTTGAGCATGGTGATCGACAGGGAATGCGCGATGACATCGTGGATCTCGCGGGCGATCCGCTGTCGTTCGTCGCTCGCGGCGCGGTCGGCACGCTCGGCGAGCACCCGGGCCCGGTTGTCGGCCAGACGCTTCTGGATCAGCATCATGTAGCCGATCAGCCAACCGCACGCGACGCCGAGCGCGTAGATGGCCGGTGACTCGAGACCGCCGACGGCGCCGAACCACACGATGACGGCGAGGCAGGCCGCCGTCACGATCAGTCCGCCGAGAAGGGGATACATCGCGGCGGCGATCGCCGCCACCAGGACGAGTTGGAGTGGGGCGGCGTCGGTGGGCGTCGGGACCATGAGGAAGCAGACCGTACTGGTGATCACCGCAGAGCACGGGTACGCGGTCGGCGGCAGGGTCAGGTCGAGCACCAGCGAGAGCACGGCGAGGACCAGAGCCGCGATCACCCACCCGGTCTGATCGAACGGGAAACGTTGTGCCGTCGACACCAGGGTGACCACGACGCTCGACGACAGGATCACCGCGGGGTACAGCGGCGGGTAGTCGCCGCCCGCCCGTTCGATCCGCCGGCGCAGCCCCGCGCCCATCTCCGCTGTGAAGACCGTCACCGTTCCAGGATAGTTCCGCAGAACTGCCGAACGTCCGCCTCACGGTGGATTCCGCTGTCCACCCTGGGGTGGAGAACCGGTCAACCCGCGGGATGGCGACTCGGGACGATGGCCTCCATAACGTTGTGAGCAGCGAAATCGCCGACCGAGGAGGACATCATGAGCACGCTGCGGACGCGACCCCGGCGCTGGGAGCGCCTCGAGACCCGACCAGGGCCGACAGATCCCGGCCTGGCCCCGCCGATCGACGCGCGCGGCGTACGGGTGAAGAGCCACGCGGGGTTCGGCCGTCCGGTCGTCGTCGGAGTCGACGGGACCGACGCCTCGTTGCGTGCGGTGAAGGTCGCCGTTCGACTGCTCGGCGATTCCGGCGACCTGATCCTGATCTGCGCCACGCGGCGTCGTCGGAAAGAAGCGAGCACCACGCTTCACGACGCCCTCAAGGACGAGTCCTATCTGCTCTCCGGTCAGGCGGGAGTCGACGAGACCCTGCGGACCGCCGCCGAACTCGCGAGGTGGCACGGTGCACGGACGGTGTCGACCATGAGCGAGGTCGGCGACCCGACGTCGGTCCTGCACCGGGCAGCCCGACGTGTGGAGGCCGGTGCCGTCGTCATCGGAACCGGCGGAGCGCGTCCGGGCTGGACCGCCCGACGTCTCGCCGGACGCCTCGACGCCGACGTCATGCTGATCGTCACCGACGGGTCGGTCCATCTGCGCCGACGGGCGGCGCGGGTCGACGATGTCCGCGACACCACCTGGACCTTCGCCTGGCCTGCGCCCGCACCGCGACCCGCGTAGCAACGGCCGCGTGACACGATGTGCAGATGCACATCACCGACGAGTCGAGGCTGCGGGAGATCGTCGGCCATCCGATGGAGATCATCCGCGACAAGGCGCGGAACTGTCTCGCCGACGTCGACCGGGAATGGCTCGCGAAGTCGCCGATGGTGTTCCTCGCGACCGCCGACGAACTCGGACGGATCGACGTGTCGCCCAAGGGCGACCCGGCCGGCAAGGTCGTCCACGTCATCGACGACCGGCACATCGCGATACCCGAGCGGCCGGGCAACCGTCGTGTCGACGGTTACCTGAACATCCTGCGAAACCCCCGAGCGGGCTCGATCTTCGTCGTGCCCGGTCGCGGCGACACCCTCCGGATCAACGGCCCGGCGCGCATCGTCGGCGACGCCGACTACTTCGATGACCTGTCGATCAACGGAAAGCGGCCGATCCTCGCGGTGGAGATCACCGTCGAAGAGGTCTTCTTCCACTGTCCCAAAGCGTTCCTGCGGTCCGACCTGTGGAGACCGGACACCTGGCTGCCCGAGGCGCTGCCGTCGGTCGCGGAGATCACCCGGCGCGTGATGCCCGAAGCGGGCAATGAACGGTTCACCGAGGACAGCTTCCGCCCGTACCTCTACTGACCCGCCGACGGTGCGGGCGCGGGATCGAACACGGTGTCCCGGTCACCCCGATACCCTCGAAGGGCGATGCGGCACCGACGACACCGGTGCCCTCACCGACGACGGCGAAGGGATGGCCATGGGCCGGTACATCGAAGCGTTCACACGGGCAGCCGACGATCGGGAGGCGTTCTGGCTCGACGCCGCCAACGGCGTCGAATGGATCACCCCACCCACCTCCGCACTCGACGACTCGGCCGCCCCGCTCTACCGCTGGTTCCCGGACGCGACGCTGAACACCTGCGCCAACGCCCTTGATCGCCATGTGTCGGCGGGACACGGCGACCGGACCGCGCTGATCTGGGACTCGGCGATGGTGGGCGAGGTCCGTCGGTACTCCTACGCCGAACTGCTCGACGAGGTCTCACGATTCGCCGGTGTCCTCACCGAGCAGGGGATCGGTTACGGCGATCGCGTGGTGATCTACATGCCGATGATCCCCGAGGCGGCCGTCGCGATGCTGGCGTGCGCGCGGATCGGCGCGGTGCACTCGGTGGTCTTCGGCGGTTTCGCCGCTCGTGAGCTCGCGACCCGTATCGACGACGCCGAGCCCGTCGCCGTCCTCACCGCCTCAGGCGGTCTGGAACCGGGCCGGGTCGTCGAGTATCTGCCGATGGTGGCCAAGGCCATCGAGTTGTCGGCGACGCCCCCGCGCGTCGTCATCGTCAAGGACCGTCCCGAGATCGGTGGTGTCGCAGCGGATCACGAGGGTTGGCTCGACTGGGACGACGTGCTCGCCGGTGCCGATCCGGTCGAGCCGGTTCCGGTCGAGGCCACGGACCCGCTGTACATCCTCTACACCTCGGGGACCACCGGGAAGCCCAAGGGCGTCGTCCGCGACAACGGCGGGCATGCGGTGGCCCTGACATGGTCGATGGCGAACATCTACGACATCTCTGCCGGCGACGTGTGGTGGACCGCCTCGGATGTGGGGTGGGTCGTCGGACACTCCTACATCGTGTACGGGCCCCTCCTCGTCGGAGCGACATCGGTGATGTACGAGGGAAAGCCGGTCGGTACCCCGGACGCGGGCGCGTTCTGGCGTGTCATCGGTGAACACGGGGTGAAGGCGTTGTTCACCGCACCCACCGCGATCCGCGCCATCCGCAAGGCGGACCCGGACGCCACCGAACTGAGCAAGTACGACGTGTCCTCGCTCGAGACGTTGTTCGCGGCGGGCGAGCGACTCGACCCGGACACTTTCACGTGGGCCTCGGAGGTGCTCGGTGTCCCGGTCGTGGACCACTGGTGGCAGACCGAGACCGGTTGGGCGATCGCGGCGAATCTCCGTGGGCTGGAGCCGATGCCGATCAAGGCGGGCTCGCCGACGGTCGCCGTTCCCGGCTACCGCGTGGGCGTCGTCGACGCCGAGGGCAATTCGCTGGACCCGGGCGAGGAGGGCAACATCGTCATCGGTCTGCCGCTGCCGCCCGGAACCCTCGCCGGGTTGTGGCGCGACGAGGAGCGGTACCGCAAGTCGTATCTGTCGGCGTTCGACGGCTTCTACCTGACCGGTGACTCCGGCTACGTCGATGCCGACGGTTACGTGTTCGTTCTCGGCCGGTCCGACGACGTGATCAACGTTGCCGGACACCGGCTCTCGACGGGCAGTATCGAGGCGGTGGTGGCGTCGCACCCGGCGGTGGCCGAGTGCGCGGTCATCGGCATCCACGACGAACTGAAGGGCCAGCGTCCCAGCGGGTACGTGGTGCTCAAGTCCGGCGTCGACATCGACGCCGAGACTCTGCGCACCGAACTCGTGGCCATGGTGCGCGACGAGATCGGGGCCGTCGCGACGTTCCGCGACGTGACGGTGGTGCCGGCGCTGCCGAAGACACGGTCGGGCAAGATCCTCCGAAAGACCATGCGACAGATCGCCGACCACGAGGAGTACACCGTGCCCTCCACCATCGAGGACCCCGATGTCCTGACCGCGCTGGCCGCACAACTCGAGGGCTGAGTCGATGCTCGATGGTGTGCTTCGCACCGCGATCCGGCTGGTGCCGTTCGTCGGGCTGGTCGGCGCGATCATCACCACGATCGTCGACGTGTCGACCCCGGGTGGTGACCTGGGCCGGGATCTGCTCGAGAACTCCGTGTTGTGGATGATCGGTGTCCAGGGATGGATGACCGGGTGCGGCCACATGTTCTTCGGCGAGCCGATCGCCGAGTCGATCGGGTGGCCCCCGAAGACGCCGTGGCAATGGGAGGTCGGGCTCGCCAGCCTGGCGACGGGTGTCTTGGGCGTGATCGCATCGGGTTTCGGTGACGAGTTCACCCTTGCCACCATCATCGCGTTCTCGGTGTTCTACCTGGGCGCCGCGGTCGGGCACGTACGGGAGATGGTGACCCGGCGTAATTTCAAGGCGGGCAACGCCGGTCCCATCTTCTTCTTCGACGTGCTGGTACCGATCTACCTGATCGTGTTGTACGCGTCGGTCACGTAGCGGAGACTTGGCGCGTGCACCGAGACGAGCACCGCGAACTCCCGGTCGATCCGGACGAACGCCCTGTGCACCTGCGTGTGCAGGCCGTCGCCTGGGTGTTCGCCGGCGGGATTCTCGGCACCGGGCTCCGGCTGTGGGCCGAGAACTCGTTCCCGGCCGTCGAAGGGCAGTGGCCCTGGGCCACTTTCGGGGTGAACGTCGCCGGCGCGTTCGTGCTGGGAGCGTTGCTCGAGTTGCTGATGCGTTCGGGACCCGACGACGGATGGCGCCAGCGCATCCGTCTCTTCGGCGGCACCGGCATCTGTGGGGCGCTGACCACCTACAGCACCTTCGCGCTGGAGATCACCGAACTGACACGGGCTTCGGCGGTCGTGACCGCAACCATGTATGCGGTGCTGAGCGTGGTGCTGGGGGTTCTCGCGGCGGGTTGCGGGATCGGAGTCGCATCGACGATCGCCGGGCGGAGGGAACGGTCGTGATCGCGTTCGCCGTGATGGTGGCGGGAGCGCTCGGTGCCGTCACCCGGTTCGTCGTCGACGGAGCGATTCGACGCCGATGGCCGTCGACGACGCCCTGGGGCACCTTCGCGATCAACGTCAGCGGGTCGGCACTGTTGGGTGTGCTCGCCGGTCTCGTCGTCTTCCACGGGGCGCCGCACGACTGGCAACTGGTCCTCGGGACCGGATTCTGCGGTGGCTACACGACTTTCAGTACGGCTGCGTTCGAGACGGTGCGGCTGGGGCAGCAGAAGGACAGGTGGCGGTCCGCCGCGTACGCCGTCGGAACGCTGGTCGCGTCGGTGTTCGCGTGTGCGGCCGCCGTGTGGGTGGTGTGGCTCGTC
>NZ_JAMBDT010000142.1:0-10038 GCF_025143765.1 Gordonia sp. p3-SID1431 | reverse complement strand
GAAGTTGCGGGGGCAGCGGATCGAGTTGGGGGAGATCGAAACCGTCCTCGGCACCACGCCGGGTGTCGCCCAGGTGGTGGTCTCGGTCATGGAACTCGCTGCGGGAGAACAACTCGTGGCTCACGTCACCGGAGCGGATGTCGACGTCGAGCATCTGCGCGCGACGGCTGAGCAACTACCCGCGTACATGCGGCCCACGTCCTGGGTCGTCCTGGACGCGTTGCCGTTGAACACCGCGGGCAAGGTCGACCGAAAAGCCCTGCCCGCACCGGATTTCGTCGCCGCCGAACGTGTGCTCCCCGAGACCGACGCCGAAGTCGCGATCACCGGTGTCTTCGCCGACGTGCTCGGGCTGTCTGCCGCGGACTCGGTGTCGGTGACCGACAGCTTCTTCGATCTCGGCGGCAACTCACTGGCCGCGACCCGACTCGCGGCCCGCGTCTCCCGGATGCTCGGGGTCCCGGTACGGGTGCGAGACGTCTTCGACGCCCCGACGGTCCGTGATCTCGCGCGTCGAGTTCAGGCGGCAGACATCGCCGGGGCCGGAACAGCAGTCCCGGATCGGTCGACTGCACCGGCCCGTCCGTCGGTCTTGCCTCTCTCGAGCGCCCAGCGCCGCATGTGGTTCATCAACCAGTACGAGCCGGCGGTGGCGTCGTACATCATCCCGTTCGCCTTCCGACTCCGCGGCACGGTCGAGGTCGAACACCTCCGTCGAGCGCTCGCGGACGTGGTCGCGCGCCACGAGGTTCTCCGGACCACATACCCGGTGTCCCGCGACGGACGCCCCGAGCAACGAATCCACGACGTCGATCCGGAAAATCCCGGATTCGACTGGGCGGTGGCGGATTCCGAGTCCGAAGCGCTGGCCGTCGCCGCCGAGCCATATGACCTGACCCGTGACCTGCCCGTGCGCGCCCGTGTGTACGTCGATCCCGGCACAAGTGCGCTGCTGGCCGTCAGCATCCATCACATCGCCGCCGACGGCGAGTCGGGCCGGGCGCTGTCGCGCGATCTGCTCACCGCGTACTCGGCACGACGCGACGGTCGGAGCCCGGACTGGCCGCCGCTCCCGCTCCAGTACGCCGATCACGTCCTACGGGCCGCCGGACGAGCGGACGAGCAGGACGAGCACCGGCAGTGGTGGGCCCGCCGGCTCGACGGCGCCCCGGTCCTCATGGATCTGCCCACCAGCTACCCACGTCCGGCCACG
The DNA here is from genome assembly GCF_025143765.1 of Gordonia sp. p3-SID1431. Taxonomy (NCBI): domain Bacteria; kingdom Bacillati; phylum Actinomycetota; class Actinomycetes; order Mycobacteriales; family Gordoniaceae; genus Gordonia; species Gordonia sp. p3-SID1431. The sequence goes on along the minus strand of NZ_JAMBDT010000142.1, from coordinate 8,825 downwards.
CCGACCATGCGGGGCGCGACCGTCGAGTTCGTCATCCCGGGACGTGTCGCGCAGGGGATCGGCATCCTCGCCCGCGCCGGCGACGCCACCGCATTCATGGTGCTGCACGCGGCACTCGCCGCGGTGCTGGGTCGGCTGTCGGGGAGCCGCGACGTCGTCATCGGGACCGCCGCCGCGGGCCGCGACGGCGACACCGACGACTTGATCGGCATGTTCGTCAACACGGTGGCGCTGCGGACCCCGATCGTCCCCGCACAGCCGTTCACCGACCTCCTGCGGGTGGTGCGCGAGGTGGATCTCGACGCCCTCGATCACGCCGGCGTGCCGTTCGACGACGTCGTCGACGAACTCGGGGTGGCCCGCACCGCGTCCCACGCGCCACTGGTCCAGGTGCTGCTCACCACGTCCGATCTCGCCGCTCCCGGCGCCCCCGATGGGCAGGTCGCCGGCCTCGACGTCGAACCCGTTGCGGTCGAGGACAACTCGGCAAAACTCGACCTGACCCTCGGTGTTCTGACGGACCCGGCCGAGGGGGCTCCGTGGCGCGGTTCGCTCACCTACGCAACGGACCTCTTCGACGACTTCGCCGCGCGTCGGCTCGCGGACCGATTCGTCGGCGTACTGACGTCCGCGGTCGGCGACAGCGCACTGCCGGTCGGGGACCTCGAGCTGCTGACCCCGGACGAGGAGATGATCCCGCTCGTCTCGGGCGACCCCGATCCCGTTCCGGGACTCCTCTCGGACCTGCTCGTCGACGCGGCGCGGATGCGCCCGACCCACCCGGCCGTCGTCGACCCCGCCGCCGCGGACCCCGAACACGTCTGGACCTATGCCGAACTCGATTCGGCGAGTTCGCATCTCGCGACGGCCCTCATCGGCCGCGGTATCGGTCCGGAGGACGTGGTCGTCAGTGCGTTCCCGCGGTCGGCGACGGCGCAGCTCGCCTTGTGGGCAGTGGCCAAGACCGGTGCGGTGTACTGCCCGATCGACCCCCGCTACCCCGCGGAACGCATCGCTCGGGTCCTGGACGCCGCGAACGCCGTGCTGGTGCTCACCGACGGGAGTGTCGAGGGGCCGGCCGCCGACACGACCTCCACGTGGCCGCCGCGACTGCTGCTCGACGCGGCGCTCGTCGCCGACCTGCGCAGACGCCCGGCGCTCGACCCGCCGCGTCGCAACGGGCCGGTGACACCCGACTCCGGCGCCTACATGATCTTCACCTCCGGATCGACCGGGACGCCGAAGGGGGTGCTCGTGACGCACCGCGGCCTCGCGGGTGTCAGCACGGTGCTGCGCGACCGGCACCGATCCGGGCCCGATGCGCGCTGGCTGGCGATCAGCTCGCCCGCGTTCGATGCCGCCATGCTCGAGGTCCTCGGTGCCTACGGCAGTGCTGCGACGCTCGTCGTCGCGCCTCCCGAGGTGTACGGGGGCCGCGAGCTCGCCGACGTCATCACGACGCACCGCACCACCCACGCCTTCCTGGTGACGTCGGTGGCGGCGTCGTTGCCGGATCCCGGTCGCCTGCCCATGACCGACGTCCTCGTCGGCGGCGAGGCCGTCCCCGACACGGAGAAGGACCGGTGGGCCGCGCACGTGGCGTTCCACAACGGTTACGGACCCACCGAGACCACGATCATCAGCGTCACCTCGCCTCCGATCGGCGTCGACGAGCCGGTCCACCTCGGCAGCCCGGTCCCCGGCGCGAGCGCCCATGTCCTGGACGAGCGGCTGCATCCGGTGCCGCCGGGGGTCGTCGGGGAGCTGTACCTCGCCGGTCCCGAACTCGCACGCGGTTACCACGGACGGCCGGCGCTGACCGCCGAGCGCTTCGTCGCCTCCGTCGACGGGGCACCGGGCACGCGAATGTACCGGACCGGGGATCTCGTGCGCCGGGACCGCAGCGGCGGATTGGTCTACGTCGGCCGCGCCGACTTCCAGGTCAAATTGCGCGGACAACGGCTCGAACTCGGCGAGATCGAGGCCGTCCTGACCGCACACCCGCAGGTGCGGACGGCGGCGGTCATCGGGGTCGGGAACCCGGTGACCTCGCTGGCCGGTTACGTCGAACCCGTCGACCCCGGACGGCCGGTCGAGATCTCCGCCCTCCGTGAACATCTCGCGACCCATCTGCCATCGCACATGGTCCCGGCGGCACTCACGGTGCTCGACTCCATGCCACGCAGCCCGATCGGGAAGATCGACCGCGCCGGCCTCCCCGCCATCGAGCCGTCGAAGGCCGACGCCGAACGCGTTCCGCCGTCGACGCACACCGAGCGGTTACTCGCGGCCATCGTCGGCGAGGTTCTCGGACTCGACGACGTGTCGGTGACCGCTGACTTCTTCGTCATCGGCGGCAACTCGTTGTCGGCCACGCGTGTGAGTGCCCGCGCGGGGGACGCTTTCGGGATCCGCGTCGGTGTCCGCGACGTCTTCGAGGCGCCGACGGTTCGCCTGCTCGCGCGTCGCGTCGACGCCGCTTACGACGATGCGTCGCGACCGCCGCCGCTGCGCCGTGTCGATCCGCGGCCCGCGCACATTCCGCTGTCGTATGCGCAGCAACGGATCTGGTTCCTGAACCGGTTGGACCCGAATTCGGGGGCCTACACCATTCCGATGGCCGTCCGCCTCCGCGGCCGGCTCGACCGGGGTGCGCTACGTGCCGCCGTCGTCGACCTGCTGGCCCGCCACGAGATGCTGCGGACCGTGTTCCCGGCGCCGGGCGGTGAACCGCGGCAGCACATCCTGCCGATCGACGAGGCCCGGGCCCGCCTGCGGTGGGAGGACATCGCGGCTCCGCGGGAGCTCGCCGACCCGGCCGCACTCGTCGGTGATGCCGCCTTCGACATCACGTCCGAGCTGCCGCTGCGTATCCGCCTGTTCGCGGTCGGCGACGGTGGGATCGACACCGACGACCACGTCCTCGTCGTCGTACTGCATCACATCGCCGCCGACGGTGAGTCGATGCGGCCGCTCGTCGCCGATCTGTGGGGGGCCTATCTGGCGCGCACCGAGGGGCATGCGCCAGAGGCGGCCGCACCGGCGATCCAGTTCGCCGATCACGCTCTGTGGCAACGAGAGACGCTGGGGGACATCGACTCGCCGGAGTCCGTTCTCGGTCGCCAGGTCGGCTACTGGGTGAATCGACTGTCGGGGATCCCCGACCTCCTCCCGCTGCCCACGGACCGGCCGCGACCGGCGGTCGCGTCGCAACGGGGCGGTCGCGTCATCGCGGCCATCCCGACCGAACTGACACAGCGGATCGCGGACACCGCCCGCGCCCACGGGGCCACCGAGTTCATGGTCGTCCACGCCGCGCTGTCGATCGTGCTGGCCAGGCTGTCCGCGACCCGCGACATCGTGATCAGCACCCCGGTTGCCGGACGGGGCCATGCGCATCTCGACGACCTCGTGGGAATGTTCGTCAACACCGTGGTCCTGCGCACCGACGTCGACCCCCGGACCCCGGTCGGGGACTTCCTCGAACGGGTGCGCATCGACGACATCAACGCCCTCGCCCGCGCCGATGTGCCGTTCGAGTACCTGGTGGACCGGCTGTCCCCGGTCCGGTCGGAGGCGTTCGCCCCGATCAGCCAGGTGATGCTGTCGGTGCTGCACGATCAGGACACCGGAACCGTCGGGACCGACCCCTCGGGATCGGCGAAACTGACCTTCGAACCGATCGAGGCGTCCACCGGCACCACCCAGCTCGACCTGACCGTGGCGGTGACGATCCGTCCCGAAGGCGCGTGGGACGTCGAGATCGTTTATGCCACCGACCTGTTCGACGAGCGGACCGCGCGCACCGCGATCACCCGCCTGACCAGGGTCCTCGAGGCGGTCGTCGGTGCCGACGACATGGCTGTCGGTGCCATCGACCTGACCGACGCGTCCGAGCGCGCGCGGATCGCCGAACTGGTCGTGGGCCCCGATCTCTCGGTGCCGTGGTCGACGGTCACCGATGCGATCGAGGCGGCCGCGCGACGCTCACCGGAGTCGACGGCCCTGGTGGCCGGTGCGCGATCCGTGACCTACCGCGAGTTCATGGACCGGATCACCCAGCTGGCCGAGACGATGTCCGCACACGGCGTGGGTCCGGAAGTGGCCGTGGGCGTGTGTATCCCGCGGTCGGTGGAGCTGGTGCTCGCGATCCACGCGGTGGTGATGGCCGGCGGCAGCTATGTCAGCATCGACCCGTCGATTCCGCCCGAACGAGTCGCCGCGATGGTCGACGCCGCGTCGATCGCGGTCATCCTGACCGCTGAGGTGACCCCGTCCGCGCTGTCCGATCTGTCGGTACCGACCCTCGTCGTCGACGGAAACGCCCCGCCGGAGGACCGCTCGGGTCCCCGGCCGGAACTCCGTCGACCGTGTCCGGGCAACGCCCTCTACACGTTGTTCACGTCCGGCTCGACCGGAACGCCGAAGGGGGTCACGGTCAGTCACGGCGCCGTACTCAACCGACTCGCATGGATGGCGGTGCGTTCCCCACTGCGTCCCGACGATGCCGTTCTGCTCAAGACGCCGGTCACCTTCGACGTGTCCGTCCCCGAACTGTTCGAACCGCTGATGGCCGGGGCCCGCCTCGTCATCGTCGAGGACGGCCGTCACATCGACCCGGCCCATGTCCTCGCCGAAATCGAGCGGCATCGGGTCACCTCGCTGCACTTCGTGCCGTCGATGATGGCGGCGTTCGTCGAGTACATCGGCGACCACCCGCGGCGGCGCGCGGCACTGTCGTCGTTGCGGCGGGTCAACGCGTCGGGCGAGGCACTGCCGGCGGCCACCGCCGAGGCCATGGCGGCGCTCGTGCCGCAGGCGGACCTCGACAACCTCTACGGGCCGACCGAGGCGGCCGTCGAGGTGACGGCGTACCGCTTCGCCCCCGGCGACGTGATCGTGCCGATCGGACGCCCGAACGCGAACACCACCACGTGGGTGCTGGACGACGGGTTGCGCCCGGCGCCGGTCGGGGTGGTCGGCGAGCTGTACGTCGGCGGCGATCAACTGGCGCGCGGCTATGCCGCCCGGCCCGACCTCACCGCGGAACGGTTCGTGGCCGACCCCACCGGCCCGCACGGAGGGCGCCTCTACCGGACCGGTGACCTGGTGCGCTGGAACACCTCCGGTGCGCTCGAATACCTCGGCCGGGCAGACTTCCAGGTGAAGTTGCGCGGACAGCGCATCGAGCTCGGGGAGATCGAGACCGTCCTCGCCCGTGTCGACGGCATCTCACACGCGGCGGTCACCGTCCGGAGCGGGCCGGCGGGTGATGCACTGGTCGGATACCTCGCCGGCCGTGTCGATCTCGACGCGATCCGTGAGCATCTGCGGCAGGCGTTGCCGCAGTACATGCACCCGACGCAGTGGGTGGTCCTCGATTCGGTCCCGGTGACCGCGACCGGCAAACTCGACCGCCGGGCCCTGCCCGCGCCGCGGAGCGAGCCGGTCGAGATGGTGCCGCCCGCCGACGCCGTCGAACGGGCGGTGGCCGTCGTCGTCGCCGACGTGCTGGGACTCGACGAGATCTCGGTCACGACACCGTTCTTCGATCTGGGCGGCAACTCGCTCGCCGCGATGCGGGTCGTCGCCCGGATCGGCGAGCAGCTCGGGACCGACCTCGATGTGCGCGACCTCTTCCGCACCCCGACGGTCCGCGAGCTCGCGCAACTCGTCACGCGTCGTCGGGTCTCCGACCATCCGCTCGTCGCACGACCCCGGCCCGAGCGCATCCCGTTGTCGTATGCGCAACAGCGACTGTGGTTCATCAACCAGTTCGACGTGACGTCCCCGACGTACAACATGCCGATCGCATTCGACATCCGGGGACTCCTCGATGTCGACGCACTACGCGCCGCGGTCGCGGCTGTGATGACGCGACACGAACCGCTGCGGACCGTCTACCCGCTCGGCGACGGCGGGGTGCCGCTACAGCACATCCTCGATCCTTCGGTGGCGGCGGCCCGACTGCGCTGGGAATCGGCCGGGACGCCCGAGGACGCGATGGCGTTGTGCGCGGAGGGATTCGACGTGACGACGCAGCTGCCGTTGCGTGTGGTGACGTCGCTGGTATCAGCGGAGGGTGCGTCGCCGCCGGTGTTTCGAGTCGTGCTGGTCCTGCACCACATAGCCGGCGATGCGGCGTCCCTGGCGATCCTGGCCGCGGAGGTCCTCGGTGGGTACCGCAACGGTCGACGCACCGAAGACGGGTCGATCGAGGTACCGGAGATCGCATACGCCGATCACGCGCTGTGGCAACGCGATCTGCTCGGGGACCTCGACGATCCGACCTCACCGATGGCGGCGCAGTACTCGTTCTGGACCGAGACGCTGGCCGACGTTCCGGCCGCACTGGAGATCCCCGGTGACCGTCCGCGTCCGCCGATCGCCGACCCCACCGGTGGTCGGCTGCCCCTCGAGATCGGCGAGGAGCGCAGCGCGGCGGTGGCGGCGACCGCACGCGTGCACGGGATGACCCCGTTCATGGTCTGTCACGCTGCCTTCGTCGCGGCACTCGCCCGTGTGGCCGATGTGCGGGACATCAGCGTCGGCGCCGCCATCTCCGGTCGCGGGCACGCGGCCACGGCGGGGCTCATCGGGATGTTCGTCAACACCGTGGTGCTCCGCACATCGGTGCACTCCGAGGACACGGTCGAGGACCTGCTCCGCCGGGTCCGCGACGCCGATCTCGCGGCCTTCGCGCACGCCGACATCCCGTTCGAGACCCTCGTCGAGCACCTCACCCCGGTCCGGTCCACCGCCCACGCGCCGCTCGTGCAGGTCATGATCAACTATCTCGGCGAGTCGTCCGGGACACCGGCGGTGCCTGGTATCGGCGCGGACGCCGAGCCGCTCATCGTGGACGGTCTCGAGGTCGTGGCCGTCGAACCGGGGCCGCCGCCGGCGAAGGTCGACCTCACCCTCGGTCTCGCGGAGCGGTCCGTCGGTGCGGCTGTCGAGTTGGTCGGCGAGATCGATTACGCCGCAGCGCTGTTCGACATCGAGACGGTTGCGTCGATACGCGACGTCTTCCTAGGCATGCTCGACGCCGTGACCGGTGACATCGACATGGTGCTGAGTGAGGTCGATGTGACCGGTGCCGTTGACGGTGCGTCGCTGATCCTCGACAGCGCGGGCCGGGCGGTACCGGCGCGGGTGCCGGGTGAGTTGCACGAGCGCACGGCAGACGGTTCGCTGCTCGCGACGGGTATGCGGGCGCGGTGGGTCGACGCCTCGATGACACGACCGGAGATCCTCGGGCCGGTCGAGCGTCACCCCCGGGTCGGCGGGCGGCGAGTGGATCTCGATGCGGTGGAGGCGGCACTCAACGGGGTGGCGGGCGTCGTCACTGCGGCGGTCGTGGCGTCGGCGTCCGACGGTCAGCCGACGGATGACGGAGTCGAGGTGGGGGCCTGGGTCGTGGTGGACCGCGACGGCCCCGGCGCCTCCGACCTCCGACGCGAGCTGTCGAGAGTGCTGCCCGCACACTGTATTCCGACGGTGATCAGCGTCGTCGACGCCATCCCGGTCGGCGCGGACGGGCGACCCGGACGCCGCGAGGTCGCGGCGCTCATGAACTCAGCCGGTGGGGGACGCGAGGACGCCGAGCCCGCGGCCCCGACCGGCCGCTGGGAAGTGACGGTGGCCGAAGCGATGTCGGAGATCACCGGGACCGCGGTGACCGACGCGGACCAGGGGTTCTTCGACCTCGGCGGGACCTCGCTGTCCGCGGTGCGGCTGGTGTCGCTGCTGCGGCGACGGACCGGACTGCCCGTCGAGGTCGCATGGATCTTCGCCGGACCCACACCGCGCGATCTCGGCGCCCGGCTCGCTGCTCAGGCGACGCACGAGGAATCCACCGACACCGCCGAACCGCGGGGCCAGGTGGTCGTGCCGCTACGGGCGGACGGCAGCCGCGAACCGGTCTTCTGCGTCCACCCCGCCGACGGGTTGGCGTGGCTGTTCGCCGGTCTCACACCGTATTTCGACGACCGGCCGGTCTTCGGTCTGCAGGACCCCTTCGTGGTGGCCGGCGACACGGCCGCCACGTCGATCCGCGAACTCGCCGCGCGGTATGTGGCCGAGATCCGGGCGATCGTCCCGCAGGGGCCCTACCACCTCGTCGGCTGGTCCCTCGGCGGGCTCATCGCCCAGGAGATGGCGGCCGAATTGCGTTCGCAGGGTGCCGAAGTCGGGTTCCTCGGCCTCCTCGACAGCTATCCCGCGACCGGTGACGAACTCGAGACCGGCGGTGGACTCGAGACCGACGGGGCGCCGGCGCGCGCCGAGGTGTCCGCGGAGGATGCGCGAGCCACGGTCGCGGACCTGCTCGGCGGGTGGCGAGCGGTCATCGACGTCGACGCGGTGACCGCCTCCGACGATCCGGCCGCGATGGCGGCGGCGGTCCGCGAGCGGGTCGTCGGCCTCGGGCTCCTCGACGGCGCCGCCTTCGACCGCATGCTCCAGCGGATGGCGACGTCGGCCCGACGTGCCGTCGACCACCGACCCCGAACCTACGACGGCGACGCGATGCTCGTCGTCGCGGCGGCGGGGGAGGCCGACCCAGACAGCACCGCCGGACGCTGGACACCGTTCCTCGGCGGGCGGGTCACCCGTGTCGACGTCGATGCCGATCACCTCGGGATCGTCGGCACCGACGCGCTCGAGGTGATCGGACCGCGGATCGACGCGGCGATCCGCGAGGCCGAGTCGCGGCGCGCAAGCGACGGCCCCCACCCGCTCCCTGAGTAGGCCGGAGCTTGCGGAGGGCGCGGCCGACCCCCGCTCCCTGAGGAGCGCCCGGAGCTTGCGGAGGGCGCGGCCAA
>NZ_JAMBDT010000141.1:0-10304 GCF_025143765.1 Gordonia sp. p3-SID1431 | reverse complement strand
GGTCGACGGGACGCGGGGTACGGGTGCAGGGGCCCGGGATGCTCAGGGATCGACGAGCACACACGAGGGAGTGAGTAGACCGTGCTGATCGGGGAGGGGCGTGGTCGCGCGATGCGGCCGAGGATGCGTTCGGGTCCGCTGATGGTGGCGCTCTGTGTCCTGTCGGCGTTCGCCGTTCTGGCACCGACCGTCGCCGGCGGCGTCGGGGACGCCCGTGCGGTGCCCGCGCGCTCGGCCGATCAGCTGCTCGACCGCTACAAGCAACTGGGCATCGACGCGGAGAAGACCACCGAGGCGATGCACAACGCCAAGATCGAGTACGACAAGCAGCGCGGCATCGTGGCGGCGGCCAAGAAAGCCGCGGCCGAGGCGCAGCAGACGCTGGACACCAGCCGCGCCCAGCTCGCCGTGCACCAGAACCGAGTCGACGCGATCGTCCGCGCCAGCTATCAGGGCGCGCGGGTCAGCGGACTGTACGCCGTGATGGTCAGCGACTCCCCGCAGGCGCTCCTGGACCAGATGTCGGGTCTCGACATGATCTCGCGTCAGGCGTCGGTGGACCTGACCGCGATCAAGAAGGTACGGGCCAGGACCGCTGTCGCGAAGAAGGATGCCGAGCGCACGGCGGTGGCCGCCTCCGAGGCGGTCTCCCGCGCCGAACGGGTCCGTGGTGACCTCCAGACGAAGCAAGCCGACCTGCAGCTCCAGGCGATCCAGATCCGGTCGATCTACAAGTCGATGACCGGCAAGCAGTTGGCGGCTCTGCGCGGTCCGACCTTCGACTTCGATCCGCGACTGGTGCCCAAGGGCACCGCCGCCGGACTGATCGCCACCCACGCCGCCCTCACCCGGATCGGTGACCCCTACGTGTGGGGCGCCACCGGACCGAATTCGTTCGACTGCTCGGGACTCATGGTGTGGGCGTTCCGGCAGGCCGGCAAGACCATCCCGCGATCGAGTCAGGCGCAGATGGCCGGCGGTCAGCCGGTCGAGAAGAATGACCTCAAGCCCGGTGACCTGGTCATCTACTATCCGGATGCCCATCACGTCGGTATGTACGTCGGTGACGGCTATGTCATCCACGCCTCGACCTTCGGTGTGCCGGTCAAGGTCGAGCCGCTCGACGAGGCCGGACCGTACAACTCTGCCCGCCGGTTCTAGTTCCACCGGTGACCTCACCGCGCGGGCGCGCCGGCCCCGTCTCGGCCGTGGTCGTTCTGGTTTTCGCAGTCGCCACCGCGTGCGGCACGGTCGATGTGCCCGGCGGGCCCGGTTCGTCCGCCGCGCCCGTGTCGTCGAGCACCGCGGTCAACGTCTACGAGCGTGATCGAGCGGCGGGCGTGACGCGGTTGCTCGACGCGCTCACCGAAGCGGTGCGTTCCGGGGATGTGCGGGCGATCGGCACCCTCGTCGACACCGCTGCCACCCCGGCGTTCAAGGACAGATTCGTCACGGCCGCCGCGGGTTTCGCGCCCAGCCGGTTCACGCCGCGGAACGGTCGCAGCGGCACCCTGCGGCTCGCACGGTTCGGTTATCAGCTTGCGCCCACCGAAGAGGCGGAGGTGCTCGTACCCGGTGAGTTGCAGGAGCTCCTCGATGCCGGGGGGAGTTCGGACTCGTGGGTCGCTCCGGTGGAGTTGCGCTATGCGCTCGGCGGCGAGGGGGTCCCGGGAGTCGACGAGGCCGAGGTGGTCGTCGGCACCCAGTTCGTGGTCGCCCGCTACGGCGAGGCCTGGCGCCTCGTCGGAGACGCCACGGCCCTGGGAGGAGAATCCGCACCCACTCAGATGTGGGAGCTGCCCGGACTCCAGGTGGCCGACACCGCCACCGCAGGCGGCACGTCGGTGGTCGCCTCGTATCCCCGAACGTCTTCGACGGTGGCGACGCTGCAGCGGGAGCTGCCCGGGGCGGTGGATGCCGTCAGTGACTTCTGGGGCGACGATTGGGATCGCCGCGCCGTCGTGGTCGCCACGGCGACCGACGACGAGTTCGCCGCACTCGTACCCGAGGGCCGAGCGGCGACCGGGACCGCGGCGGCCGCGACCGTGTTCAGCAGCCTCGACCTGGTCCAGCGCACCGCGACCGGACAGCGCATCATCCTGACCCCGGCGGCCCGGGAACTCGCCGCACCGACGCTCGCGGTGGTTCTCCGGCACGAGTTGACCCATGTCGCGGCCCGCGTTCACACCGCGCTCGACGCGCCGCTCTGGATCACCGAGGGCGTGGCCGAATACGTCGGGCGCAAAGGGACTCACACGAGGATCGCGGATGCCGCACCCGACCTGATCGCGTCCGTGCGTGCCGGTCGAGTTCCGACCGGGCCACCCGCCGACACCGACTTCGCGATGGACGGTCAGACTTCACAGGTGGCTTATCAGAGTGCGTGGTCGCTGGCCGCCTACGTCGCCGATCGATTCGACGAGGCGCGGCTGAAGAAGATGTACATGGGGGTCGCGGCGTCGGCCCTGCCCGCGGCGCAGGACACGGCGATCGCCTCGAGTCTCGGGCTGACGCGTGCCGAACTGGTCGCGGGGTGGCAGCGGTGGCTCGAAGTGCAGGCCCGTTGATGTCTCGAACGTTGTTGCTCACCAACGACTTTCCGCCCCGTCCGGGCGGGATCCAGTCCTACCTGCAGAATCTGGTGGACCTGCTGCCGCCGGAGGACGTGGTCGTCTACGCGCCGCGCTGGCGTGGTGACTCGCACGAGAAGTTCGACGCGGCCGCCCCGTATCGGGTGTACCGGCACCCGACGACGCTCATGCTCCCCACCCCGTTCGTGGCGCGGCGTGCCGCGGAGATCGTGCGCCGCGAACAGATCTCGACGGTGTGGTTCGGCGCGGCCGCGCCGCTGGCCGTGCTGGCGCCGGCGTTGCGTCGCGCGGGCGCCCAGCGGATCATCGCCAGCACGCACGGTCACGAGGTCGGGTGGTCGATGCTGCCGGGCGCGCGGCAGGTGCTCGGGCACATCGGCCGCCACACCGATGTGATCACCTTCGTCAGCCGATACACCCGCGGCCGGTTCGCGTCGGCCTTCGGCGCCCGCGCGGGCCTGGAACACCTGCCCCCCGGCGTCGACACCGAGCGGTTCGCCCCGGATCCGGTGCTGCGACAGCGATTTCGCGAACATCTCGACCTAGGGGAGCGTCCGACGATCCTCTGCCTGTCGCGGCTGGTGCCCCGTAAGGGCCAGGATGTGTTGATCCGCGCCCTGCCGCTGATCCGACGCACCATCCCCGACGCGACGCTGGTCATCGTCGGCGGTGGTCCCTACGGGAAGACCCTGCGCGACCTCGCGGCCGACACGGGCGTGGCCGACCATGTGATCTTCACCGGCTCGGTGCCCGCCGACGACCTCGCGGCGTACCACAACATCGCGGACGTCTTCGCGATGCCGTCCCGGACGAGGGGGCGCGGCCTGGACGTCGAGGGCCTGGGGATCGTCTACCTGGAGGCGTCGGCGTCGGGGGTGCCCGTGGTCGCCGGGTTGTCCGGTGGCGCGCCGGAGACCATCGAGGAGGGGGTCACCGGCACCGCCGTCGACGGCACCGATGTCGACGCGGTCGCCCTGGCGATCCTGGCGATCCTCGGTGATCGCGCGGCCGCGGCCGAGATGGGCCGGGCCGGACGGCGTTACGTCGTCGAGAACTGGCAGTGGAGCCAGATGGCGGCCCGCCTGCGCCAGTTGCTCTGAAGAGCAACCGGCGCCGGCGGGGAGCTCACCGCTGGTAGATCGCCTCGATGTCGCCGGCGAACTTCTCCACGACGACGTTGCGCTTGACCTTGAGCGTCGGCGTCATCTCGCCGGTCTCCTCGGTGAAGTCGGTCGGCAGGATGCGGAACTTCTTGATGGCCTCTGAATGCGACACCGTCTTGTTGGCGAGGTCGACGGCCGACTGGACCTCGGCGCGCAGGTCGGTGTCGTCGGCGAGGTCGGCGACCGTCGCGGACGCGGGCTTGCCGGTGCGCTCCTTCCACGCCGGGAACGCCTCGGGATCGATCGTGATCAGGGCGGCCACAAACGGTTTCGCGTCGCCGACGACGGTGGCCTGCGAGATCAGGGCGTTGGCGCGGATGACGTCCTCGAGTCCGGCGGGGGAGACGTTCTTGCCGCCGGCGGTCACGATCAGTTCCTTCTTGCGGCCGGTGATGGTGATGAACCCATCGGCATCCACGGTGCCGAGGTCGCCGGTATGGAACCAGCCGTCGATCACGGCCGATGCGGTGGCCTCCGGGTTCTGCCAGTACTCGGTGAAGACGACACCGCCGTGCAGCAGCACCTCTCCGTCATCGCCGATCCGAACAGCATTGCCCGACAACGGCTTCCCGACACTGCCGATCTTCGACGCCGACGGGGTGTTCACGCTGAAGGCCGCCGTGGTCTCGGTCAGGCCGTACCCCTCGTAGACGGGCACACCGACGCCGGAGAAGAAGTGACCCAGGCGGGCGCCGAGCGGCGCGCCACCGGAGATCGCCATCTGGCACTCGCCACCGAGGGCGGCCCGGAGCTTCTTGTAGACGAGCGCGTCGAAGACGCCGTGCTTGACTTTCAGCGCGAGACCGACCTGCCCCTTCTCCGTCGCCTGCGAGTAGGCGATCGCGGTCTCGGACGCGGCGTCGAAGATCTTTCCCTTGCCGCCGTCGTGGGCCTTCTGCCGGGCGGTGTTGTACACCTTCTCGAACACGCGCGGCACGGACAGGATGAGCGACGGTTTGAAGACGGCGAACTCGTCCACCAGGTTCGGGATGTCGCTGGTGTGTCCCACCTCGATGCCTGCCTCGATGGCGACGAGCGTGATGGCCCGGGCGAGCACGTGGGCGAGGGGAAGGAACATCAGCAGACGCTTCTCGTCGCGGGCGATGACCTGATCGAGGAGGTCGCCGGCGAGGACCGCCCGCACCTCCGACAGCATGTTGGCGTGGGTGAGTTCGCAGCCCTTGGGCCGTCCGGTGGTCCCCGAGGTGTAGATCAGCGTCGCCGGGTCGGCGGCCCTGACGGTGGCCCGGCGGGCCGCGACCTCGTCGTCGTGGACGTCGGCACCGGCGGCGACGAGCTCGCCGACGGCACCCGGCCCGTCGGTGCGGTCGATCTGGAAGACGGTCACCGGCGTGGTCAGGGAGTCGATGGACTCGAACTCGGCGCGATGTCCGTCGTCCTCCAGGACGATCGCGACCGCACCGGAATCCTGCATGATCCATTCGATCTGGCCGGCGGAGGACGAATCGTAGATGGGCACGGTGATCGCGCCCGCGGACCAGATCGCGAAGTCGAAGAGATTCCACTCGAGGCGGGTGCGCGACAGCAGCGCCACCCGGTCCCCGGGGTTGACGCCGGAGGCGATCAGGCCCTTGGCGATGGCGGAGATGCGGGAGGCGGCCTCGGCGGCGGTGACCGGCTCCCACCGGTCGCCCTGCTTGTGGCGGAACACGATGTGCTGCGGTGATCGCTGCGCCAGGCCGAAGATGATGTTCGTGCAGTTCTCGTCGTCGCCGATCGAGAACTTCGCGGGCACGCTGTACTCGCCCATCGTGGTTACCCTTCAGTAGACATCAGTCACCGAATCGTATCCCCGACACGGAATCGGACTCATCGCGACGTCGGTTTCGGGTGCACTACCCTGCGCCGACACGAGTATGTGAAGCTAGTGGGCGTGACGAGCATCCAGGTGGCCGACGAGGTCTTCGTCGCCGCGGCGCCGCCGTTGGCGACCGCCGTGATCGGCGACCCCGCCAACTGGCGCCGGTGGTGGCCGGACCTGCGTCTGGCGGTCACCGAGGACCGGGGCGAGCAGGGCGTGCGCTGGCAGGTCGCGGGTCCGGTGTCGGGGACGATGGAGATCTGGAACGAGGCGGTCCTCGACGGCTTCGTGCTCCACTACTTCCTCCACGCCGAACCCACCGGTCCGCTGCCCGACGACCCCCGCACCCGCGCCGACGTGCTGGCCGAGGAGAACAAGCTGCGCCGCGTGACGGGCAAAGAGGTCTCCTTCGAGGTCAAACGACTGCTGGAGAAGGGCCGCGTCGTCGGTGGTCCCGCCGCCGGTCTCGAGTCGGCCGGGATGCGGTGATGGCCGACCACACCGAACGCGACATCGTCATCGGCGCCGACGCCGACGCCATCCTCGCCGTCATCGCCGACTTCGAGCACTACCCGGAGTGGGTGACCGCCGCCCGCGAGGTCGAGGTGCTGCGCACGGATGAAGCCGGCCGCGCCCTCGAGGTCAGGTTCGTGCTCGACGCCGGTGTCCTCCAGGACACGTATGTGCTTGCCTACGAATGGGATCGGAACGCCCCCGCGGTGTCGTGGCGCCTGGTGTCGAGCGATCTACAGAAGGATCAGCGCGGACGATACGTGCTGACCCAACAGGTCCCGGGATCGACGAAGGTGACCTACGAACTCATGGTCGACCTGCAGGTGCCCATGATCGGCCAGCTGAAGCGGCGAGCCGAGAAGGCGATCACCGATGCCGCGCTGAACGACCTCAAGAAGAGGGTCGAAGGCTGATCGATCTCACACCCATCCACATCGTGCTCGGGCCGGGGGGTTCCGGTGTCTCCGCGGTCGCGGCCGCCGGTGCGACCCAGCGTCCCGGCACCTCCCGGTCGGCCCGGGCCGTGCCCCGGTCGGGCCTGTCGGCAGCCGAATCCGACACGCTCCTCATCACCGTCGACCGCTGGTCGCCGGTTCCCGACTGGGCACGGGTGTACCGCCGGCCCGGCGAGCCCGTCGCGGTGTCCAAATACCTGCACCTGTTGACCCTGGACCGACTGGACCTCACCGAACGCACATGGTCGGCGTTCGTCGAGGTGCTCGAGCACACCGTGAGCCGCAGCAAGACGGTCCTGCCCGGCGTCGGCACCCTGGCCGGGATCGACGCCGCCGAGCTCACCTCGTTGCCCGGGATCGACGACTTCCTGCTCCTGCGCCGTATCCGGGACGAGGCGATCAGCGGCCGGTGGCAGCGGATCGTCGTCGACTGTTCCGGGTGTGGTGACCCACTCCAGTTCCTCCGTGGCGGAGCAGTTCTCAGCCAGGCCCTCAACCGGTTCTGGCCGCGTCACCGACGCCTCGCGATCGCTTCCGAGCGTCCGATGGTCGCGCAATTGACGGCCGCGGTCGACGCCATCGACCGGGACTGCCTCGACATCGCCGAACTGTTCGCCGATTCGCATGCGGTGGCGGTGCACCTCGTTCTCGCCGCCGACGACCGGAGCCGACGACTCACCGGCCACCATCTCGCCGCCGCCGACCTCATGGGCCTGCCGCTGGCCTCGGTCCAGGTCAACGCGGGCGTCGGCGCCGAACCGGCGGCCGAGGTCGCGGACATGGTGCGGGCCGAACTCGCCGGTTCCGACGGTTCGCGTTCCGTCGTCGTCGAGGTGGTCGAGAAATCGTCCGGTGCGATCGATCGCATGGCGCGGCTCCGCAAGCTCTCGGTCTCGTTGCCGGCACCGCACGGCGTCCCCCGGGGTTCGGCCGCGGCCGAGGTCGAGGCGGTCCAGGGGCGCGTGAGCGGCAAGCCGGCCGGTCCGGTGTACCGGTTGTCGTGGCCGCAGCGCCTACCGGATCCGGATTCGCTGGCTCTCGGGCGCAGCGGAGACGACCTCCTGGTGACGATTGCGGGGTTCCGCCATCCGGTGCGGCTGCCGTCGATGCTACGACGTTGCACGGTCGTCGACGCCGACTGGGACGGCACGACCCTGGGCATCGGCTTCGTCCCCGATCCGGCGGTGTGGCCCCGGCCGCAGAACTGAGCCGGTTCCTCGGCCCCGGTACGTCGACGCCGCCCAGTTCCCGACGGCCAGGTGGGACGGCGACGGTGGAATGATTCCGCCCGGGCGGGGTACGTTCGCCAGACCGCACCGTTCGAGACGGCAGGGTACGGTGCCGATGACCCCGACGACAGACACGCGGGTGGGTGTTCGCGCGGGGCCGGGAGAAGGGGAGAGTTGGCGATGGGCACGGACGACGAGACGTTCCGGCAGGCCGGTGACGGGTCCGCGGACGGGCGTCGCGACGGACCCGCCGATCCGGTGCGCGACCTGCTGCTCGGACTGGCCGCCCAGATCGACCACCTGGCCGCGCTCTTCGCGCCGGCTCCGCAGTCGGCCACCGCCGGTGGTGCGGACGCAACGGGGACGCGCCCCGGTTTCGCCGCTTTCGCCGACGGTGGTCCGCTCGGGCATGCGCTCTCCGGGGCGTCGGGGGAGATCACCTCGTTGCTCGCCGAGATCGGCGATCTGGTCGCCCGGCTGATCGCGGCGGTCATCGCCGTACTCGAGGCCATCGCCGAGGCGCTGCGTTCGTCGCCGACCTCATCGGCGTCACCACGCCAGTACGAACCGATCGCGGTGCGATTCAAGGGACCGGCCGCCGGGCGCGAGGCCGGCACACCGCGACGCGGTGATGCCTCACGGCGGGCCACGCCGCCCCCCGAACCCGGCCCCGGGCAGGAGAACTGATGGGCGACCTGACGATCGGCATCGACATCGGCGGCACCAGCGTGCGCGCCTCGGTGGTCGACGACCGGGGGACGATGCTCGACACCCTCCGCGCGCAGACCCCGCCGACCGCGGCCGCGCTCGAGCACTGTCTGGACCGGTTGGTCGGCGAACTGACCTCGCGCTGGGACGCGAAGGCGGTCGGGCTCGCGATCGCCGGCTTCCTGACCACCGACCGCAGCATCGTCCGGTTCGCGCCGCATCTGCCCTGGCGCGAGGCGCCGGTCGCCGAGGAGATGACCCGCCGCGTCGGGATCCCGGTCTTCGCCGAACACGACGCCAACGCCGCCGCGGTGGCCGAATGGCGGTTCGGCGCGGCCGCCCGTGGGCACAACACCGTCGTCCTGGCGATCGGGACCGGGATCGGCGCCGGGTTCGTGATCGACGGGGAGATCTATCGCGGAAGTTACGGCGTCGCACCGGAACTCGGACATCTGACGATCGTCCCCGACGGGCGCGCCTGTGCCTGTGGCAAACGCGGCTGCTGGGAGCGGTACTGCAGCGGCACGGCACTCGTGGACACCGTGGTCGAGTTGCTCGCCGACGGCGACTGGGGGCGCAGCCAACTCGCCGCCGATGTCGCCGCGGACCCCGGGTCGCTGACCGGCCGTCGGGTCGCCCGCGCGGCCGCCGACGGGGACGCCGTCGCGCTGGCCGCGTTCGCGCGGTTCGCGACGTCGCTCGGCCAGGGGCTCGCGATGATCGCCGACATCTTCGATCCCGACCTCATCGTCCTGGCCGGCGGCGTCGGCGCGGCGTCGGGGCTGTTCCTCGACGAGGCCCGGGAGCACTACGCCCGCCAGGTCACCGGTGCCGGACATCGACAGCTCGCGCGTATCCGCGGTACCCAGCTCGGCGAGACCGCCGGCGTCGTGGGCGCGGCCGAGGTTGCGCGACAGGCGATCCGGACGGCCGCACGCCCTGTGGCCGACCCGCACCCCGAGACACGGCCGGTCTCCGGGCTCTGAGTGCTCCCGGCGAGACCCCGAGCGGTCCCGGCCGGACGGTAGAGTGCGACGCGGGTAAGGTCTTGGCGTCGGGACACTCCTCGGTTCCGCGGTCTCCGCGGCGCGGTTGTCCGGCGGTGGTCATCGGGTCGGTGTGCGCGGCGAGGAGATTCTCATGTGGTACTGGGCGTTCAAGTACATCTTTCTCGGTCCGATCCTGCGGGTCCTCGGCCGGCCGACGATCGAAGGACACGAGAACATCCCGACCGACGGCCCGGCGATCCTGGCGAGCAATCACCTCGCGGTGATGGACAGCTTCTTCCTGCCGCTGATGGTGGATCGCCGCATCTACTTCCTCGCCAAGAACGAGTACTTCACCGGTACGGGGCTCAAAGGTGGCTTCCAGCGCTGGTTCTTCACCGCGGTCGGTCAGATCCCCATCGACCGGTCGGGAGCCGAGGCCGCCGAGGGTGCGCTCACCGCGGCACGCCGCCAGCTCGACAAGGGCAAGCTGATGGGGATGTACCCCGAGGGCACCCGATCGCCCGACGGACGCCTCTACAAGGGAAAGACCGGTCTCGCCCGGCTGGCCATGGACACCGGGGTGCCGGTCATCCCCGTCGCGATGATCGACACCCACAAGTTCAACCCGCCGGGCAGCATCCTGCCGCGACCCACCCGGGTGTCGGTGCGTATCGGCAAGCCCCTGAACTTCTCGCGTTACGAGGGCATGGAGGGCAACCGCTACATCGAACGCGCGGTCACCGACGAGATCATGTACGAGCTGATGCAGCTCTCGGGTCAGCAGTACGTCGACGTCTACGCTGCGAGTCTCAAGAACCAGGCCCCGCCGGTCGA
>NZ_JAMBDT010000140.1:0-10511 GCF_025143765.1 Gordonia sp. p3-SID1431 | reverse complement strand
ACCCTTCGTGGCTCGTCGCTTGCGCTCCTCGCACCTCAGGGAGCAGGGGGCAGTTCTTTCGGATTAGCGAGCAGAGGGGGCACAAGAGAGAAAGCGACGAGCCACCAAGGGCATCCGGTCACTCCGGGTCGGCGAAGCTCGCTTCGCGTCGCGCCATCCCGGCGTGTACCGCCTCCATCTGATTGGGGGATCCCATCAGTCCGACCTGGAGTTCGCTCTCCAGCATCAGCGCCGCGGCCGGATCGGTGCCCGCCCACGATTCGTCGTAGAGACGCTTGGCGGCACGGACCGCGTGCGGCGACTTCGATGCGATCTCGTGCGCGAGATCCAGTGCGGCGGTGAGCGGATCGTCGACGACGCGGGTGACCAGCCCGAGTCGTTGGGCCTCGGCGCCGTCGACGATGCGTCCGGTGAACGTGAGTTCCTTTGCCACATCCGCGGACACGAGTCGCGGGAGGGTCTGGGTGATGCCCATGTCGGGCACCAGTCCCCACTTGACCTCCATGATGGACAGGCGTGCGTCGGGGGTCGAATAGCGGATGTCGGCGCCCAGCGCGATCTGCAGGCCACCGCCGAAGCAGTTGCCGGTGATGGCCGCGATCACCGGTGCCGGGATGCGGCCCCAGTCCAGTGACACCCGCTGCGCGTGGTTGCCGAGCACGCCCGGTTCGCGCTCCAGCAGCGAGTTCACCCCGCCACCCTGACCCAGGCTCGACACGTCCAGGCCGGAACAGAAACTCTTGCCCGCACCGTGTACCACCACAGCCCGGACGCGGTTGTCCTCGGCGAGGGTGCCCGTAACGTCGATAAGCGCATTGAACATCGCCGGATCGAGCGCGTTGTGTTTGTCGGCCCGGTTGAGCGTCGCCGTGGCGACACCGGCGTCGTCGATGTCCACGACGATCCGCTGCTCGGTCATGTATCTACTTCCGATCTGTTGTGGGTGGGTGTTTGATCTCGCGGAGCTGACGTCCGCGGCGCTGGTAGCGCCAGATGAAGTAGCCGACGCCGATCGCCAGAACGACACCGATGATCACGCCCCACGCGGTGGCGGCGCGAAAGCCGGGCGCTTCGACGTCGAAGATGCGCTCGCCGGCGTGTGCGCCGTTCCCACCGCCGGCGACCACAGTGAGGGTGAGCAGGTTGGGGATCGCGAGGACCACGCCGAGAACGGCGAACATGATGGTCGGGACGTTCTTCATGCGGCTGCGGTTGACGAACGCCAACGTGAAGAACAGTACGGGCAAGAAGGTGCACACGATCCCGAGAACGAGGCCGGTGCCGATGCCGCGGCTGAAGGAACCTTCGACGCGCTGCCCGATCTGACCGGCCCACCAGCGCGGTAGGAACGCCTCGAGGATGAAGTAGGTGACGACGAGCAGCGCGGCGATGACGAGTCCGATCACCACCTTCTTCACCACGGAGTTCGCGCGTTCTGCGGCGGTCGGCTTGACCGGGGTCGTCCCATCGGTCGTCGAGTCGGTCGACGCGACGCCGGGCGTGGTTCCGGCGGAATACTGGGAGGCTTCCGGTGGCGGCGCGGCGGGAGGCACCGCTCCCGACGGGTACGCGCCGGAGGGCGTCTGTCCGGGCCCGCCCGGGTTCGGCGGCTGTCCGGATGGATTGGCAGAGAACGGTTCGTTGCTCATGGGCCGAGTGTATGCGCGGACCGCTGCCCGTCCGCCCGGAAAACACCCCGTGCACTCACTGCTTCCGGATGCCGCCGTAGATTCCGCGACGGACGATCCACGGTTGCAGGATCGTGTCGACCGACCACGCCGGGAATCGGAACGGGCGCCCGTTGGGCGCGAACACCTGGAGACCGTCGGCCTGGACACCGAGCACCGAACCCCAACGCCGCCGTGGGGGAGCGTAGCGCCGCGCACGGCCCGGCCGCCCGGTGAGGTCGGATCGGATGTTGTGTGCGAGCAGACGATCGGCACGATTGCGAGCGGAGCTGCGGAGGTCGTCGGTTGCCGCGACGTCGCCGATCGCATAGACGAATTCCGCCCCGGGTACGCGCAGTTCGGCCGTCACGCGCACGAAGCCCGACGGATCGAGCACCTCTCGCGGCAGCCACTCCGTGTTCGGTCTCACCCGGCCGATGGCCCAGAGCACGGCATCGGCCTCCACCGGCGGCTGCCCTGTCGAGAAGTTCACCGGCCCCGGAGTGATCTCGTCGCAGGCAAATCCGTCGGGCACGACCGCACGATGTCCGCCGTGCACGCCGACGCCGAGCCGCCGCAACCGGGCCAGGACGGTCGCCCATGTCCGCGGATGATGCTGCGGCAGAGCACGTTCGCCCGGGTGATACAGGTCGACCTGTTTGCCCGGCCAGGTCTGCGCCAGGTTGGCGGCGGCACTCACCGCCGCTGCACCGCCACCGATCACCGCGATGGTCTCGGCAGCGGCGAACCGCGCATGAGCCGAGCGCAACTCGGCGTCGACGTCGGCTTCCGACTGCAGTTCCGGATGTCGCCAGAACCCGTTCCGCACGCCGGTGGAGATGATCAGCGCGTCGAAACGCTCGACCCTTTCCGTGCCGTTGGCGTCGACGACGGTGACGGTGCGGTCACCGAGGTCGGTACCCGTCAGTGTGCCGTGGACGGTCCGGATGCCGTCGAGCTTCCGGAAGCGCCCGAACGGAATCCGGTAGTCGCGCGCCCACGCATCGGGCCGGCTGATCCGCAGCCCGAGTTCCTGCCCGCTGACCAGCCCTGGCTTCGACGAGATGCCCACGACGTCGGCATGCGGGGCGAGATGGATCGCGGTCAGTACTCCGGAATCACCGAGACCGGCGACGACGACGCGTGGTCGGCTCACGCAGTGACCTGATCCGGCGGGTTCGCGGCCGAGCGCGGGGGCCGGGGAACGAAGCGCGGCACCCGGTCGATGACGTCCTGATAGCCGGGGCGCCGCTCGAGGCTGCGCTTCTCCATCATGGGGATGCTGGCACCGAGGAACATCGCGAGCATCAGGACCGCGCCCACGAACAGCCACCACCAGTCACCGGGCGAGGCGGCGAGCCCGAACAGGGCCATCGACACCCAGAACAGAACCTCGCCGAAGTAGTTCGGGTGTCTCGACCAGGCCCACACTCCGGTGTCGAGGACGGCGCCCGGTGTTCGGTGAGCGGCGAACCGTCGCAGCTGCCCGTCGGCGACGTACTCGAGCGCCGTCGCGGCGAGTCCGACGACGGCCGCAACCGCGGTCAGCCAAGCCAGGACGCCGCCGGTGTGGGTGACCGCGACGTAGATCGGGATCATGCCGAGGAACACCTGGACGGTGGGGAAGACGTGGATCGCCATCAGGTCCACGGGCAGTTCCGCCCGGCCGGCACCGGCCTTCAGCATCGGGTAGCGCCAGTCCTCGTGGTGGAGACCCGGCCAGCCGATCGCCCAGTTCGCAGTCAGACGGATCGCCCAGGCGCCGATGACGACGGCGATGACCCAGCAGTGCACCGCGTCGATCCCGACGTCGCCAGCGGCCCACCAGTAGACGAACAGCGCGGGCGGCACGACGCTCCAATAGGCGTCGTAGAAGCTCGAATTCACGTAGAACCGGCTGAACGCGAAGATCACGAGGGTGGCGAGCAGATCGGCGATCAGGGTGTCGAGCCAGAGGTAGGCGGTGGCCGGACCCCAGATGAGCCAGGCGGCCGCGACCGCGAAGGCCACCAGATAGGCGATCGTCACGCGGACGAACGAACCGCTTCGGCTGATGGTGCTGTCGGTGCTCACGGGCGTCCCCATCACAGCTGTTCTTCGATGGATCCGGCGAGTTTCTCCGGCTTGGTCGTCGGCGAGTATCGCGCGACGACGGACCCGTCCCGCCCGATGAGGAACTTGGTGAAGTTCCATTTGATCCGGCCGCCGAGCACGCCGGATTTCTGGTCCCGCAACCACGCGAACAGCGGGTGAGCGTCGGGTCCGTTCACATCGACCTTCGCGAACATCGGGAAGGTCACATCGTAGGTCAGCGAGCAGAAGTTCTTGATCTCCTCCTCGTCGCCCGGCTCCTGGTGCCCGAACTGGTCGCACGGGAACCCGAGTACGCGCAGACCCTTGTCGGCGTAGTCCCGGTGCAGTGCCTCCAGACCGCGGTACTGCGGGGTGAACCCGCACTGCGAGGCGGTGTTCACGATGAGCAGGGGAGAGCCCTGGAACTGCGAGAGT
The DNA here is from genome assembly GCF_025143765.1 of Gordonia sp. p3-SID1431. Classification (NCBI taxonomy): domain Bacteria; kingdom Bacillati; phylum Actinomycetota; class Actinomycetes; order Mycobacteriales; family Gordoniaceae; genus Gordonia; species Gordonia sp. p3-SID1431. The sequence continues at coordinate 6,336 of NZ_JAMBDT010000140.1, read as the reverse complement.
TCGACGGGATCGCCGTCGATGCCGGTGGCGGTGAAGTCGTACACAGAGGTCATGCCGCTACGCTACGTGCCGATCAAGCACTTGCTTGGGAGAATCGTCGAAGCGTTCCGGGGTCACTCACCGAAGCGCTCGGTCCGGATGCGGGTGCGGTCGTGTCCGGCCTCGACCATCCACTGGGCGCAGTTCTCGACGAACCTGTTCGGGCCGCAGATGAACACGGTCGGCGAGGTGGCCGGGTCCATGGTCAGCGCGGCGAGTTCGCCGGCGGTGAGACGTCCCGCGGGCCGCGTCGCGTCGTCGGGGCCCACCCTGGTGTGGATCAGGTGAACATCCATGCGGCGGTGCGCGATCAACTGCCGGATCTCATCCCGGTAGTAGACGCGTTCGGGACTGCGGACCGAGTAGACGAGAGAGAACGGTGTCTGCGGCGCCTCGACCTCGCGGTTGCGGATCATCGACATGAGCGGTGCGATCCCGGAGCCACCGCCGATCAGTTGGACGGGACGGTCGTCGCCGGACGGCCAGGTGAACCAGTATCCGTGCGGATCGCTGATCTCCAACGGGTCGCCGACCTCCACCATGTCGACGAGGTAGGGCGACACCTCACCGTCCTCGAGTCGTTCGACCGTCACCTCGATCGACCGGGTCTCGCGGACGTCGGACAACGAGTAGGCGCGTGCGGTGGAGTAGCCGTCCTCGGCGGTCAACCGGATGTCGACGTGCTGGCCGGGCAGCGCATGCACTGCTTCGGGGAGAGCGAGGCGCAGGGCTCGCGCGGTGGGGGTGAGGTCGACGACCGCGGTGACCGTCGTGAGATGCCAGGTCGTCACGAGTAGCGCTGTTCGCGCCAGGGGTCGCCGTACATGTGGTACCCGCGTTCCTCCCAGAATCCGGGTGCGTCTTCGGCCATGAAGCGAAGTCGCCGAACCCATTTGGCGCTCTTCCAGAAGTACAGGTGGGGCACGAGGAGGCGAGCCGGGCCGCCGTGCTCGGCGGACAGGGGTTCGCCGTCATAGGTGTCGGCGATCCAGCCGCGGCCGTCGACGAGATCGGCGAGCGGCACGTTGGTGGTGTACCCGCCGTGGCAGTGCGCCATCACGAACGGGGCCGGTTCCCACGGCAGCGCCTGCAGCAAGGTGTCGAACGAGACCCCGCGCCACCGGGTGTCGAATTTCGACCACCGTGTGACGCAGTGGATGTCGGTGGTGATGTCGTCGTGCGGCAGTTCCTGGAACTGGTCCCATGTGAACGTGGCGGCCCGGTGGTCCGCGGATTGCACGGCCAGCATCCAGTCATTCGGAACGATCGCGGGTGTCGGCTCCGCGGACAGGACCGGGAAATCGAGTGTCGTGTACTGGCCGGGAGGGAGACGCCGCGCGTCGCGGTCGCGGCGCCCCACGAAACCTCGGTTGACGATCGCCATGGTCGCGGAGTCTACGCGGCTCGCTTCTATTCGGCCCGCCCGCTTCGCTCCCGGCACCGCCTAGTCGGCGCGACGCATTGGTGCGGTCAGGCGAAATCGAACAGCATCGGTACCACGACGACGACCGCGGCCGCCCAAAGTGCGAACACCGGCAGATAGTCGGTCTGCCACCGCTCCGTCGCATCGAACCCGCGGCGGCGGCGGACGAAACCGAAGAGCAGATACGCCGCCCACGACAAGTTCACCAGCAGGACGAGATTGAGACCGAGCGCCACCGTCTTGTTGGCCGTGAACCCGAACTCCGCGATCCGCGACGCCATGATCGTCAGCATCACCGCGTCGACCGCGAGTGCGGTCACGACCAGCACCAGTTGTAGACGATCGAAGAGTTCCGGGCGCAGATGCGGATCGCGCGCGGAGATCGCATACAGCAGCAAGCCGAGCACGACGACGAGGATCAGGTCCACCAGGATCAGCAGTTCACGGTCGACGTCCACGACGTCGCCACTGGTCACCATCGCGATCAGCAGCACGACGAGCATCACCGCGGTGACGGGCGTGAAGACCTTGGTCAGCACCGGTGCGATGTTCTCGACCACGCTCTGCTTCGCCTCCACCAGCCATGCCGCCAGCAGCACGATGCCGGGCGCGGCGATGGGCGCCAGCCACTGGGAGATCACGGTGTCGACGTCGATGTCGAGCGCACCGAATGCTCCCGCGGTCAGGCCGGTGAGGACTCCCGCACCGAGGCCGAGAAGCGTTGCGTACACGACCCATTCGCCGGTGAACCGGATGAAGTCCATCCGACGCGGTCCGGACGTCCAGCGGCCGCCGACGTAGGTCACCCCCATGAGGAACCACAGGACGATCGGCGCGTGGATCGCGACGATGGCCTGGGTGGTGCCGTCGTCGACGAACGGGTAGACGTTGACCACGATTCCGGTCACGACGAACGCAGCGATCACCGTGAGCGCGGTTCGCGTCGAGACGCGGCGCTTCCAACCGAAATACAGTGCCATGAAAGGAAGTACGAGCAACGCGGCATTGCGGACGAGCACCCATTCCGGCATGACCTCGACGGCGACGCGGACGGTCGTGGCGGCCGCGACGACGAGGCCGATCACGACTCCGAGTTCGTGACGTCGTCGGCCCAGATCGCCGGATGGTTCCGCGGTCAGCACCAGCTGCTTCCACAACCGGTCGGAGTGCTCGCGGGCGAACTCACGCGACAACGCATCGACGCGGCCCATGCGCTTGACGGCGACCAGGAACGCTTCGTCGTCGTCGAGGCCACCGGCGGCGAGGTCGGCGATCTGCCCGCGGAGGTGGTCTTCCATCTCGTCGGCGTCGGTGGTGGCGATGGCTTGATGGCGGAGAACGTATCCGCGCCATCGGTCGATCTGGCTCTCGAGCTCGGTCTCCGCAGTCATGCCAGGCCCTCCGCGGTCGGCGGCAGGGCGACCGTCCGCCACACCTGGTCGAGCGCGTCGGCCACGACCTGCCACTGCGACCTCCGCTCGGCGAGCGCGGCCAACCCCGATGCTGTGATCGAGTAGTGCTTGCGTCGCCGCCCGGTGTCGGCTGCACCCCAGCTCGCTTCGACGTGGCCGGCGCGCTCCAAACGGTGCAGAAGGGGATAGAGCATGCCGTCGGTCCACTCCATCCGACCACCGGACATCTCTCGCACGCGCTTCAGGATGGCGTACCCGTAGGACTCGCCCTCGGCGAGAATCCCCAGCACCAGCGGGGTCGCGGACGCGGCCACCAAGTCCTTCTCGATATACATAGCACTCCTATACCTAGAACTGCTAGGAGCATAGCAGTTCTAGGTATAGGAGTCCTCGGACCGGCGTGTGCCGATTACTTCTTCGACAGGGACGACTCCTTGTGGGCGGCCATCGAGCCCGTCTTCGACGACTTGACGATCCAGTACGGCTCGTCCTCGCTGGCCTTGAACTTCTGCCCCTCGAAGGTGAATTCCTTGGTGCGCTTCTCTTCCGCAGTGCCCTCGGTCTCGCCCTGAGAGGTGTTCCAGCGGACGGTGTCGTTCTTCTTGATCGCCATGGCGGCAGTGTGCCCCGACGGCGTCGACGGTCAAACCTTCTCCGCTGCAAGAGTCGCTGTGGAACGATCATCACGTCGTGTCGAGCCGGAGGTACGCATGAGCGTCGAACGTTCCGAGAACCCGCAGAGAACCGAGCCCGCCATCGACGTCCGGGGTCTGCGTAAGTCGTTCGGTAGGTTCGAGGCGCTTCGCGGACTCGACCTCGAGGTCGCGCGAGGGGAGGTCCACGGCTTCCTCGGGCCCAATGGCGCGGGCAAGTCGACGACGATCCGGGTCCTGCTGGGTCTGTTGCGCGCGGACGGGGGAGAGGTCCGACTCCTCGGCGGCGACCCCTGGCGTGACGTCGTCGAGCTGCACCGCCGGCTGGCGTACGTACCCGGCGACGTCGCGTTGTGGCCGACGATGACCGGCGGGGAGATGATCGATCTGCTCGGCTCGATGCGCGGCGGACTCGACGAGGGGCGCCGGGCCGACCTGGTCTCCAGGTTCGAGCTCGACACGTCCAAACGTGGACGGCAGTACTCCAAGGGAAACCGGCAGAAGGTCGCGATCGTGGCGGCGCTGGCGTCGGACGTAGAGCTGCTCATCCTCGACGAGCCGACGTCGGGCCTGGACCCGTTGATGGAGAACGTCTTCCAGGAGGTCGTGGGGGAGGCCACCGCTCGCGGTACCACCGTGCTGCTGTCGAGTCACATCCTCGCCGAGGCGGAGACCCTGGCGGACCGGCTCAGCATCATCCGCGACGGGGCCGTCGTGGCGACCGGCTCCTTGGCCGAGCTGCGCGGGCACACCCGCACTTCCGTTCGCGCCGAACTGGATTCGGCGCCGAGCCCGGACCTTCTCGCGCAACTGCACAACGCCGAGGTGCACGATATCGATTCGCACGACCACGACTCCGGCGGGCTCCGACTGAGCGCGACCGTGGACTCGGATCAGATCGGTCCGGTGATGTCAGCGCTGACCGCCTGCGGCCTGCGGTCGCTGACGGTCGAACCGCCCTCGCTGGAAAGCCTGTTCCTGTCGCTCTACGAAAAGGCCGACCAGCCGGCAGGGGAGCGGTGAGGCGATGACTGCATCGACGATCGGTACGCCGCCGCTGTTACGGGCCTCCCTGCACCACGAAGGTCGAAGCTTCGCGCCGTGGATCGTCTTGCCCACCGCACTGGCCGTGTCGTCGGTCATCGCCTACCCGTTGCTGTTTCCCGACGCCGCGGAACGCGCCGCGTTCGCCACGACGATCGGCTCGAATCCCGCACTCGGGCTGATCTTCGGACCCGCTTACGACCTGGCCACGGTCGACGGATTCGTCGCGTGGCGCAGCCTCGCGCTGGGCGGTTTCATCGCCGCGCTCGGTGCGATCTTCATCGTGGTCAAAGCCGCACGTGGACAGGAGGATTCCGGCCAGGCCGAACTTCTCGCCGCGGGGGTGCTCGGACGTGCCGCCCGACTGTCGACCGCGTTGATCATGGCCGGCGTGTGCTCGATCGCCATCGGCATCCTGGCGGGTCTGGCGACGTCGCTGTGCGGTGGGGCCTGGGGGTCGTCGTTCCTGCTGGGCGCCGGGTTCACGGTCACCGGTTGGATGTTCGGCGCCATCGCCGCGGTCAGCGCCCAGGTGGGTTCCGACGCCAGGGCCGCCACCACGATTGCCGTGTCTCTGCTCGGCGTCCTGTTCGTGCTGCGCGGGTTTCTGTTCTCGGTGGACGCACCGACGTGGACCACATGGGTCAATCCGCTGGGATGGATTCAGGAGACCAGACCCGCGACCGGCGATCACTGGTGGCCGTTGCTGATCGGCGTCGCGTTCGCGGTCGTCGTCGGTGCAGCGGCTTTCGCATTGCAGCGTGCACGGGATTTCGGTCAGGGACTCATACCGGCCCGGCCGGGCCCGGCACGGGGCCGCATCGGCTCGCCACTGGCGCTGGCGATCCGCCTCAACCGGGCGCCGATCGTCGCGTGGACGGTCGCGTTCGTCGGACTCGGTGTCATCTTCGGCTACTTCACCCGGTCGGTCCGCGGCCTGCTGACCGCGAATCCCGCCATGGCCCAGATCTTCGCCTCCGGCGCGGCGTCGCCCGCGGACCTGGTATCAGCCTTCGTCACAACGATTCTCGGCCTGGTCGGGATCGTCGCATCCGTGGCCGGGGTCCAGATCGTCAATCGCATCCGGACCGAGGAGCTCGACGACCGAGCGGAAGCGGTGCTCGCGACCGGCGTCAGCCGTCCGAGGTACTTCGGCGCCGTCACCGGTGTCGCCCTCGTTGTCCCCGCCGCCCTCGTCACCGTTGCCGGGCTGGTCGTCGGCGTCTTCGCCGCCACGGCCGATCTCGGCCTCGGCTTCGGCGACGTGTTCCTCCAGTCCATCGCCACGATCCCCGCCGTGTGGGCGGTCGTCGGCATCGCCGTCGCCGTCATCGGCGCCCGACCCCGCGTGCGGCCCGCGATCTGGCTGGGCGTCCTGGTGTCTTTCGTGCTCACGATCCTGGGCCCGAGCTTCAAACTCCCGGACTGGGCGCTGGGCTTCAGCCCGTTTCATCACGTACCGGATGTGTCTGCTGCCCAGCCGGATTGGTGGGGACTGGTCTGGGTGGGGGTCGTCGTGGTGCTGCTCGTCGCGGTGGGGTTCGCCGGCTTCCGCCGGCGGGACATCCCGTGACGACGTCGCCCGTTACTTGGGAGCGAGCCCGACCCCCGCTCCCTGAAGTGCGAGCCCGACCCCCGCTCCCTGAAGTGCGAGCTTGCGCAGTCCCACCCCTGCTCCTTGAGGGGCGAGCCCAATAACTGGTCCCTGAGGTGCGAGCGAAGCGAGCCACGAAGGGCTCCGCAACCTGTCTCACCAGGCCCTTCG
>NZ_JAMBDT010000014.1:0-62048 GCF_025143765.1 Gordonia sp. p3-SID1431 | reverse complement strand
GTTGCGTGGCCCTTCGTGGCTCGCTTCGCTCGCACCTCAGGGAGCATAGAATTCGGGCGCCCAGGAGTGTTCGCTCGGTGGTCCACGACGGCCGTCCGGCCGCTCCTCAGGGAGCGGAGGCGTCGCGCTCGTCGCACCTCGGGGAGCGGGAGGGGGCCGTGCTCCTTGCGCCTGTGCTCAGGGAGCGTGAAGCCGCGTGTGCGCGAACCTCAGAACTCCTCGGCGCCGATGAGAGCGGCATCGTCGGCGACCTTGTGGTCGTGGGCGACCTTGGCCAGCGATACCGCGCCGAGGGCGACGACGCAGTATCCGGTGGCGAACCACCACGGTGTCGCCTCCGAACCGGTCCACTTCGCGAGGTACGCGACGAGCACGGCCGCGATCGCGGCGCCCATCCAGCGGAGGAAGCTGAACCCGGCACTCGAGACCGAGCGCGGGGTGTCGCCGCCGACGGCCGACATCGCGACGTCGGTGAAGAGGGTGTTGAGCACGCCCGAGGGGAAGCCGGAGAGGATGACGGCCAGGCCGATCAGCCAGATCTGTCCGGTGAACGTGCCGATCCCGGCCAGCACCATGACAAGTCCGTATGTCGAGATGGCAACCATGACACCGGCCTTCTCACCGACGACCCGAGCGAGCAGCGGCGCGACGAAGACTCCGGCGACCGCGGTGAGTAGACCCCAGCCGAAGAAGACGAGTCCGGCGTAGATGGGTCGCAGGCCCATCGCGATCGGCGCCCAGGCGATCACGGTGAAGAGGGCGCCCGTGTAGAAGGCGGAACCGACGGACGTGACGAACAGGGTGCGGTTGCGCAGGACCTTGATCGGGTCGACGATCCGGACCCGCACTCGTTCGGACCGGGGGCCGTCGGCGGGAAGCATGAACGCGCACAGGATGGCTCCGGCCAGCATCAGCAGGGCGGTACCGGCAAACGGTGCGCGCCAAGTCCATTCACCGAGCGTCGCACCCAGGAGCGGTCCGACGGCCAGCCCGATGCCCAGGGCGGCCTCGTACATCATGATGGCGCTGTTGCGGTTGCCCACCGCCGATTGGACGATGAAAGCCAGTGCGGTGGCGAGGAACAGTGCGTTGCCGAGACCCCAGATCACCCGGTAGGCGATGAGCTGGTCGATGTTGTCGGCGAAGGCCGAGACGCCGGCTGCGACGACGATGAGTCCCAGCCCGACGGTGAGTGTGCGTCGCGGCCCGAAACGGTATGCGGCCCAACCGGTCAGCAGCATCGCGACGCACTGGACGCCGACGTAGACACCGAACAGGAGCGTGAGCTTCTCCGGTGGGGCGTTCAGCGCTTCGGCGATGCTGTGCAGGATCGGATCGACGAGGCCGATGCCCATGAAGGCGATGACGGCGGCGAAGGCGGTGATCCACACCGCGCGCGGTTGGGCGCGCAGAGAGGCGAGCATCGACGGTTCGGTTGCGGTGGTGTCGCGCGCCACCGCGGCGGTGTCGCCCGGGGTGTGTTCGGTGACGGTCATGAATTCCTCTGCCAGATCAGGCGGACGGCCGGCGGTGTCGAACCCCGACCGGGCCGCTCACGCACTCGCCGGGCGGGCGGGGTGCGATACCGGGTGATTGTCGAGATGGTCGCGCAGGGCCTGCAGGGCCGGTCCGGCCGCGGCGATGGCTTCGCGCTGCTGATCGTCGAGTGCGGCGAGCGCACCGGTCAGGATGACGTCCCGCTCCTCGCGGATCTGCCGCACGAGGGTGCGCCCGTGGTCGGTGAGGCCGACGAGCACGGCTCGGCGGTCGTCTGGATCAGGTCTGCGTTCGACCAGGTCGTGCTTGGTGAGTCCGTCGATCACCGACGTCGCTGTCGGCATGCGGATGGATTCGCGGGTGGCGAATACACCCATCCGCATCGGCCCGTGATCGGCGAGGACGCTCAGGGCAGACGTCTGCGCCGCGGTCAGCTCGACCGACGGTGCGCGACGACGAAGGGCCAGGTAGAGCCTGGTGATCGTCGGCCGCAGGGTCTGGGCGAGCTGGGCGGGGTCGGAAGCGGACACGTTTAGAGAGTCTAATACTTAGGGATTCGAAGTATTAGGGCGGAAGGCTGTGACGCTGCGCACGCATCTGCGACTCGACTCGTTCAGACGGTCAGTGGTGCCCCACGACTCCGAAGAAGGCGATCAGGTCCTCGCGGGCGGTCGCGACGCCGTCGGGCCGGCCGTCGATCTCGCTGAGCAGTCCGCGCTGGAAGATGCCGTCGAGCGCGATGTAGGCGACCGCCGGTGTCACCGCGGGCTGCGTCCCCGACAACTCGCAGAATCTCTCCACCACACGCCAGATCATCTCTTCGCGCCGGCGCTCGATCTCGATCACGTCCGCGCGGAAGGAGTCGTCGAACATGCTCTGGTTGCGCAGGTCGTACCAGAGCCGATGAATGGCTGCCTCGGAGTGCATGCCTGCGAAGAAGGTGTCGGCGAACTCGTCGCGCAACTGGTCCGCGGTCACCGCCTGGGCCACGACCTCGTCATAGCGGGTGACGCAGACGGCCTCGTACTGCCGGACCGCGTGGGCGATGAGGTCGAGCTTGTCGGTGAAGTAGTAGTGCAACACGCCGTGCGAGTACTCGGAGTTCTGCGCGATCTCGCGCAGGCTCGTCCGCGCGTACCCGAGTTCGGCCAGCGTCGTCAGAGTCGCCATGGCCAGCTCGTCGCGCTTGGCCTGGAACTTGTCTCGTGCGCGGGCCTCGATGCGGGCCTGTCGGTCGACGACCTGTGTCATCTCGCGGTCCTTGCCGGGGGATTCCCTTGCTCGGGGAGTGATGGAGTTCGAGACCCGAGTGTACCCACCCGGCCGAGTTCGACGCTTGTCGGCGCCAGCCGGGCGGGCACCGGGTGAGGCCTCGATCCGGTCAGCTGAATGCGCCCCGGACCTCGGTCTTCAGGATCTTGCCGATCTTGGACCGCGGCAGCTCGGTCCAGATCTCGATCTCCTTCGGCGCCTTGACGCTGCCGATCCGTTCCTTGACGAAGGCGATGAGCTCCTCGGTGTCGGCGTCGTGCCCCGCACGCAGTTCGACGGCGGCCGTCACGCGTTCGCCCCATTTGGGATCAGGCAGCCCGATGACGGCCGAGTCCTTCACCGCCGGATGGGCCAGCAACGCCTGTTCCACCTCGGCCGAGTACACGTTGAACCCGCCGGTGATGATCATGTCCTTGGCGCGGTCGACGACGAAGAGGTAGCCGTCGTCGTCGAGGTAGCCGATGTCGCCGGTGTGATGCCAGCCGTGCGCGCTCACTTCGGCGGTGGCCGTGGGGTTCTCGTGATACCCGTCCATCACGAGCGGTCCCCGGACGACGATCTCCCCGCGCTCGCCGCGACTCAGCAGCGACCCGTCCTCGGCCATGATCGCGACCGTGGTCAGCGGTGTCGGCCGCCCGGCCGATCCGAACCGCTCGGTGGCCATCGACCCGTCGTCATGGAAGTGCTCGGCGGGCGCGAGGGTGGCGATCATGTTCGGCGCCTCCGTCTGCCCGAACAACTGGCCGAGCACCGGTCCGATACGCGTCAGTGCTTCTTCCAGCCGCGTGGGCGACATCGGCGCCGCGCCGTACCACAGACATCGCAGCGAGCTCACATCCCGACTGTCGAGGTCGGGATGGTCGAGCACCCCGTAGATCACCGTCGGCGGGAGGAAGGCGTGGGTGATTCGATGCCGCTCGATCAGCGCCAGGAAGTCCCCGATGTCAGGTGCCGGCATGATCACGACCTCCCCGCCGAGGCTGAGGATGGGGAACGTCAGCACCCCCGCCGAGTGGGTCAGCGGGGCGAGCGCCAGGTACCGGGGGCGCTCACCGAACGGGTAGCTCATCAACGCCAGTGCCGTCGAGGTCATCATGTTGTCCTCGGTGAGTCGCACCCCCTTCGGTCGGCCGGTCGTCCCGCCGGTACCGGCGAGCATGCACAGACCGCCATCTGGTCGTCGGCGTTCGTCCGGCTCGGCCCGATGTTCGTCGAGCCAGCCGTCGAACGGCCTCGCCCAGTCGACGTCGCCGTCCAGACAGATCATCCGGTCCAATTGCGGGAGCTGATCTTTGATCTTCTCGATCAGGCCGGTGAACTTCGCCTGGAAGAACAGCAGCCGACACCCGAAGAGATCGAACAGCTGTCGGTTCTCCTCGGCCTCGTTGCGCGGATTGACCGGGCACCACACAGCACCCGCACGCGAGATGCCGAAGACGCATGTCAGGGCCAGCGGATCGTTGGCCGAGAGGACGGCGACCCGGTCACCGGCCTCGATCCCGTTGTGCTGCAATGCACCCGCGATGGCGGTGGACCGATCCTGGACCTCGCCGTAGGTCGAGGTGACCCCGCCGGCGGTGAGGCACGGCGCGTCGCGCCCCAGCGAGGCGCCCTTGTCGAGGTACTCCGAGAGTCGCATGTCGTCCTCAGCGGTGCACGGTGACGATCGGGTCCAGGACCAGACCGAAAGCGCGTAGGGTGCCGAGCAATTCGCGATGGCCGAACGCCTGGCAGCTCGAGACGAAGCCGACACGGCGGGGGCGGGCCTGGAGGAGTTCGTTCGCGGCGTGCGCGTTGAGCAGGGCGGTCTGCTTGTAGTTGGAGTTGCCGTGGATCACGCAGTGCGCGCGGCCGAGCGGACCGGAGGCGTACACCGAGTCCAGCGAGGTGTTCAGGCGCGGGTTCTCACGCGGGGGCATCTCGCTGCGGATGGCGGCCGACTGCTCGTCGATGATCCGGTACTTCTCCTCCTCGGACTTGCCCTCCATCTGTTCGAGCGCGGCGGCCACCAGAACCGGAACGCCCTGCATCAGTGGCCGGTTGAAGACGCCGCCGAGTGCCTTTGCGGTGGCCACGCGCGGGTCGTTCTTGAACCACACCGGGTGTGATGTACCGCCCCAGGGCAGAGCGAGACCGAGGTCGTGCTGGCCGGGCACGCTGACCGTGTACAGACCCGCGTCCGCCGGCCATTCGACGTACTCGTTCTCCTCGAGGTAGTACGCCTTCGCGAATGCCGCATTGGTGAGGATCGTGTTGGTCGACGCGACGGTCGGGTGGCCCTTCCAGAACACCTGGATGTCGAGGGTGTCCAGTCCGGGGTTCTCCAGGCAGATGTTCGCGGCGATCTCGCCGATCGAGTACATCTGCGCCAGGCCCGGCGTCAAGACCAGTTCGCGAGAAGCGAATTCGGCTCCGTACTGCGCCTCGGCATCGATCATCCAGTTCTGTTCACCGTTGGTGTCGGTGTAGTGGGCCCCGATCTCCAGGCACGCCTGGACGACCTCGTGACCGTAGCGGGCGAACGGCCCGACCGTGTTCAGTACGACGTCGGCGCCGCGGAAGGCCTCGGTCAGCGCCTCGACCGTGTGCTCGACCTCGACGATGTCGTACGCGACCGTGTCGATGCCCGGCACCGCCTCGACGGCGCTCTTCAGCCGGGCGTGGTCGCGGCCCGCGGCCAGGAACGGAATGTTGTACTCGCGCAGGTACTCACAGATCAGTCGGCCGGTGTATCCGGACGCTCCGTAGACGACGACGCGTTTGTCGGTGGGCATGGTGGGACTCCTCGTGTCTGGTTCGGGTGTTCGATGCGGGTGTTCGGGAAAAGCGTTGCGGCGGTGGACGTCGGCGGGATCACATCCCCATGCCGCCGTCGACCGGGAGGCCCGCGCCGGTGATGAACTTCGCGGCGTCGGAGACGAGGAAGACCACGGCGTCGGCCATGTCGTCGACCTGACCGAGCCGGCCCAGCGGCGTCAGTTCGGCGACCGCCTGGGCAGCCGCCTCCGGGGATTCGAACAGCCCCAGGGCCGCGGTCTCGACGGCGAGCTTGTTGCCCATCGCGGTCGGGGTGAGTGCGGGATAGATCGAGTTGACGCGCACTCCGTAGCCGAGCTTGCCGGATTCGGCGGCCGCCACCCGGGTGAGGCGGTCGATACCCGACTTCGTCGCGGAGTAGACGCTGATGCCGGGGAAAGCGATTGTCGCAGCGACGGATGCGATGTTCACGACGGCTCCGCCCCTGCCTGCGATGCCGCCGGGACGCATCGCGCGGAACGCGTGCTTGATGCCGAGTGCGGTACCGAGCACGTTGACGTCGAGCATCTTCGACGCCTCTGCGGCGTCGAGATCGACCAGGAGGTTCGTCACCTCGATTCCGGCGTTGTTCACGACGATGTCGAGCCCGCCCAGCGACTCGACGGTCGACGCCACGGCCGACTCCCAGGCCGCGTCGTCGGTCACGTCGAGCGCGACGAACTCGGCCTTCGCGCCTTGTGCCCGAAGCGTTTCGACCGTCTGCCGACCGCCGTCGGAGTTCACGTCGCCGATCGCGACGGACGCGCCGGCTGCGGCGAGCGCCTCGGCCATCCCGGCACCGAGGCCCTGCGCGCCACCGGTGACCAGTGCCGTCCGCCCGGTCAGGTCATAACTCGTCATCGTTCCACCTCCGTGAGACCGCCTCGGCCGAGGCGGAGAAGCAAGACACAGTCGAGGCGACATGTGCTGCACGCCACACTAAGCCTGAGTCTTGACACTCGTCAAGAAAAACCTTGACGACTGTCACGATCGGGGTGCGGGCCACGAAAGATCCAGGTCAACGGCTCGGTGCCGCTGGACAGTCCTGGTGGGAGATGCGAACACCCCCGAGCCGGGCGGCAGTGGCCAGGACTCGAGGGTGCTCGGATAACGAGGTGTGGTCAGACGCCGATCTCGCCTCCGTTGTCCCGCCACACGGCGACGACGGAGGGCCGGGGCTGCGATTGTCCGCCGTCGGGCCAGTGCGACGCCGGGTTGTCCGCGGAGTGGTCGTCGAGTTCGCCGGGATGCTGAACCGCGATCAGGACACGATTGGTGTCGATGATCGGGCCGCAGGTCTCGCCACCCTTGGGCACGGTCAGGAACTGCTTGGTCTCCCCGCGTCGATCGCCGTCCAGGGCGACCGCGAACAACCCGTCGTTGCTGTCGAGTGCGTTGCCGTCCGTGGAGATCCACAGATTGCCATGGGGATCGAACGCGACGTTGTCGGGGCAGGAGATCGGACTGACCTTGGTCTTGTCGAACCCGCCGTAGTAGGTGTCGGCAGCAGCCGGGTCGCCGCACACCAGCAGGAGTTCCCAGGTGAACTCGGTGCCGGTGTGGTCGTCGGTCATCTCGAGGACCTGACCGTTCTTGTTCTCGTTGCGGGGGTTCACCGCATCGGCAGGCGCTTCTCCATCGGTGCCGCGATCATCGTTGTTCGTCAGCGCGCAGTAGACCTTGCCGGACTTCGGATTCGGTTCGATGTCCTCGGGCCGGTCCATCTTGGTCGCGCCGACGGTGTCGGCGGCCTGCCGGGTGAACACCGCGACCTCGGCGGGGGACATGCCGCGGATGTACGAGCGTGCCGAACCGTCGGCATTGACCGTCAGCAACGGCTTCCAGGACCCCTTCCCGGCGAATTTTCCTGAGGCGGGCGGGGTTCCGGTGCCGTCCACCGGGTCGGGGGAGTCCCCGGTGAAGGTGGCGACGTAGAGCGTGCCTTCGTCGAGGATGCCCATGTTGTGGTCGCGGGCCGTCTTCGACAGGCCGGACTTCATCTTGCGGCTGGAGACGAACTTGTAGATGTACTCGAACCTCTCGTCGTCACCGCTGTAGGCGACGACGGTGTCCTTGTCCGGCCCGCTCCCGACCACGTAGATGTTCGCCGATTCGTGCTTGAACCGGCCCATCGAACTGTGCTTCACCGGAACGGAATTCGGGTCGTGCGGATCCACCTCGACGATGTAACCGAAGCGATTCCCCTCGTTCGGCTCGACCGCCAGGTCGAAGCGCTTGTCGAACCGTCCCCAGTAGTGCTCGTCGCCGTCGTCCTCGAAGGAGTAGCGCTCGAGCCGCTCCTTGGCCTTGGCATCGGTGATGGTGCTCGGGTTCGCGAAGTAGTTGTTGAAGTTCTCTTCGCCGGAGAGCATCGTGCCCCACGGGGTGAGACCTCCGGAACAGTTGGCGAAGGTGCCCAGGACAGTGGTGCCCGCCGGGTCCGCGGCCGTCTTGACGAACTCGCTGCCCGCGGCCGGGCCGGTGAGGCGGAAGGGGCTAGACGCGGTCAGACGTCGGTTCCGCGGGCCCACAACGGGTTTGAGAGCTCCGCTGCCGGATTGCGCGGCGACCTCGACGACCGCGATGCCGACCGACGCCATGGCGATGCGGGCCTGCTGCTCGGTGGGTTCGCCTTCCTTGTAGCCGGCGAACATGAAGGGCTCGGTCGGATACTCCAGGTTGGCGACCAGGTAGTGGTGATCGGCGACGCCGTCGACCGGGATCAGGCCGGCGAAGTCGTTGTTGAAGCCGAACTGCCCGGCCTGCGCCTCGGGTGTCTGCTTGGCGAAGTCGAACTCGGGAGCGCCGGGCAGGATCGGGTCGCCCCACCTGATCACCACCTCCTGGCGGTACCCGTCCGGGATCACCACGGCGTCCTCCGTGTTCGGCGCGACGGCGGCGAAGTTCATGCCCGGCATCGCATCTCCGGATGTCGCACCGCTCGACGACGAGGCCGACTCCGACGACCCGGAGTCACCGCACGCCGCGAGGAGCGAGGTCGCACCGACGGCCACCGCTGCACCGGCCGAGGTCTTGAGAACGCTTCGACGCGAGACCGCGGTGCGGACGATGTCCCGGAAGTAGTTGTTGTCGCTGGTGTTCCCGGGATCGTGGCGGCACGCGTCGCCGCACTTGTAGCGGCATGTCACGTAGGCGCGGGACGAACGTCCGGCATCCTCGCCGGTGGACATGAACAGCTGCAACGGAATACGCACACGGGCTCCTCTGAAAACATGGTCGCGCCACGGGGCCGGCGCACGACGAGGAGCACGTTAGGAGGATGAAACGAACCGATGGCTACCCGAGCGTTAACGGCAACCCAACACCCCTGTTGGTTCCACGTGGAACATCACGCGGTCGTGCTATTCGGCCCGCTCGCTGCGCTCCCGGCGCCGTGCTGATCTGGCCCGCTCGCTGCGCTCCCGGCGCCGTGTCGATCCGGCCCGCTCGCTGCGCTCCCGGCGCCGGGGCCTAAAAGCGCCCGCCGGTTCCGATCCGGCCCGACGACCCGGAGCCGCCGAAGGAACCGGGGCTGCGTCCGCCGCTCCCGAAGCCGCCCCCACCGAAACCGCCGCCGAAGCCGCCGCCACCGAAGCCGCCCCCGCGTCCCGCGACGGTGCCGCGTAGGAAGCTGTCGACGAGGATTCCGCCGAGGACCGCACCGGCGGTGGACGAGCCGCCCGGATGTCGCTGCTGCGACTGCCAGTCGACGACGTCGGTCTGAGCGGCCATGAGCGCCTGGTCGGCCAGGGAACCGGCGCGACGTGCGGTCGCGGTCGCCACCGGTGCATCGGTGGCAGCGGCGTCCGTCGCGGACTGCAGAAGCCGCTGCGCCTCCGCCAGTCGGGTACGTGCCGTGGACTGCACGGCCCCGCGGCGGGTGCCGATGAAGTCGGCCGCCGCCGTCACCTTGGCCTCGGCCGATTCGAGTGCCGCGGTGAGGACCTGTGCACGACGGATGCGCTCGGCCGCGGCGTCCCGGGCCGCGGCGAGTGCGTCGTCGAGATCGGCATCGGCGTCGACGAGCGCCGTGAAGGTACCCAGCGGATCGGCGTCGAAGTTGCCGCGGGCATTCGCGACCGCGGCGCTCGCGACCTCGATCGCAGTCACCAGCGAGGTCCCGCCGGTCTGTGCCAGCGCGGTGGCCTCGGCCAGTTCGTCGTCCACCTCGGCGATGAGCGCCGGCATCCGCGAGCGGGCGACGGCGATGTTCGCGTCTGCATGATCGATGGCGTCGAGCAGCGTGGTCGCCTGCTCGATCGATCCCTCGGCCGAGCGGATCGCAGCGACGGCCGGTCCCTGCTGACCCACCGGTGCGGCGATGGCGGCGCGCCCCTGATCCGCGGTCGCCTCGGCGAAGTCGATCTGGGCTCGGGCGAGATCGACGTTGTCGAGGATGGAGGTCAACGTGGCCTCGCCGTGCTTGCCGATGAGCTCGGTCAGCTGCTGCGACGCCGTCTCCAGACGGGCACGTAGACCGATGAGTTGCTGGGTGATGGAGTCGAATCGCGAGTCCGCATTGATGAGGAGGTTGCGCATCGCGTCGAAGTTCTCGACGTGGTCGTCCAGTGTGCTGTCGATCTCGGTGCAGGTGGTGATGATCTGGACGAGCATCGAGCGTCGTTCGTCGTCGGTCTCGGGAACGTTGTCATCGAGACGCTGGCGCAGCGCGAACGCCCGTCCGAGCGCCTGCTCGGCGTGCCGCACGGTGTCGGTGAACGGAGCCGTCTCGGCCTCACCGAACTCGCCGACCGCCAGCTGCAGCTCCTCCTTGCTGGTACGGATGGCGTTGTCGAGGTCGGTGAGCACCTCACGCGACCACGGGTCGAGCACCTCGACGGGTTGCGCGGCCAACTGGTCGACGGTCAGTTCCTGCTCGCGCAGGGTCTCGACGCTGTCGTCGATACGACGCTGCCTGCGGCGTCGGGAGTAGAGGTACGCGCCGCCGCCGCCGAGGACGGCCACGCCGCCGACGACGCCGGCTGCGATCAGGCCGGTGTGGTTCGGATCGAGTGCGCCGGACAGTCCGTTGACCGCCGCCAGGCCCGCACTTGCCCAGTTCTCGTCGCGCAACTGCGGGACGACGTCGTCGTTCGCGACTTCTTCGAGTGTCGATTGATCGAGGCCGCCCACGCTGTCGGGTGCGAAGAACCGGTACGCCCGGTCCTCGGTGGCGACGGCGAGCAGGGCGTCATGGTCACCCAGCTCGCTGGCGGCAGCGGTCCGATCCGCCCATTCCTCGCTGGTCAGACCGTCGAAATTGCGGACATACACGATCCACATCTGGACCGCGTGGGCGTTGTAGAGCGAATCGATGGCCGTCTCGAGCTGGGTGCGCTGCGCCGGGGAGATCGCGTCGGCGGAGTCGACGACGTAGTTCGGCAGCCGGGTGGGCGGCTCCGCCGACGCGGCACCCGGGGAGGCCAGGGCCATGAGGACGCCCAGCAGTCCCGTCAGCGCGACCGCCGAAGCCGCGCGTGTCAGCAGTTCCCGAAGTGCCGGCACTCGATGCATGATCACAAACCTAGCCGTGCGGGCGTGCGGTGTCGTCGACGCCTTCGGGAGAGTGTCGGCACCCGGGCGCGGGTGCGCCCGGGTGCTACGCGGTCAGTTCCGCGAGTCGCGCCACCGGCACAGCGCCTCGAGTGCGGTGAGGTCGTAGTCGGGGCCGGTGACGCCGACGGTCAGCAGCGTGACGCCCTCGTCGGCGAGTGCATCGGCATCGCGCAGCAGCGCGTCGGTGTCCCCGTCGAACTGCACGCCCGACGACCGCTCGATGGTCTCGGGGTCTCGACCCACGGCGGCGCAGTGCTCGGCCAGCACCTTGGACTTGTGCCGGTACTGCTCGACGTCGTTGAAGCCGTGCCAGACGTCGCCGTGCTCGGCGATGTAGCGCAGCGTCTTCTTCTCGCCGCTGCCGCCGATGAGGATCGGGATGTCGCGGGTGGGAGCCGGATTGAGCTTCGCCAGCCGCGACTTGATCCGCGGGAGGGCGGCACCGAAATCGTTCAACCGGGAACCGACGGTGCCGAAGTCGTAGCCGTACTCGTCGTAGTCCTTCTGGAACCAGCCGGCTCCGACGCCCAGGATCAGACGGCCGTTGCTGATGTGGTCGACGGTGCGGGCCATGTCGGCGAGCAACTCCGGATTCCGGTACGAGTTGCAGGTCACGAGCGCGCCGATCTCCACCCGAGAGGTCTGCTCGGCCCAGGCGCCGAGCATCGTCCAGCACTCGAAGTGCTCGCCCTCGGGAGCGCCGTAGAGCGGATAGAAGTGATCCCAGTTGAACGCGATGTCGACGCCCGTGTCCTCGGCGCGGCGGACCGCGTCCCGGATCAGCGAGTACTCGGG
The DNA here is from genome assembly GCF_025143765.1 of Gordonia sp. p3-SID1431. Taxonomy (NCBI): domain Bacteria; kingdom Bacillati; phylum Actinomycetota; class Actinomycetes; order Mycobacteriales; family Gordoniaceae; genus Gordonia; species Gordonia sp. p3-SID1431. The sequence goes on along the minus strand of NZ_JAMBDT010000014.1, from coordinate 50,132 downwards.
TGCGTGCTGGGGCTGGATCTGGACACCGATGCGAATGGGGAAGGCCATGCCGACCAGTCTGCCCGCTGACGGCGGAATCGTCGACGGACGTGGTGGCCGCACTCTTGGTGCCGCGTCGACATCGGCGGTACGAAGTAGCGGTGAGCATCAGACCGGTCGCGCCGCCGCTCGACGAACTACGCCGTCGTACGAGCGCGAAGTGGAGCACGCACCCCGACGACGTACTACCGCTGTTCATCGCGGAGATGGACTATCCGCTCGCACCGGTGGTCGCCGACGCCATCATCGACCGGGTACGTGCGTCCGACATCGGTTACGCGGCGACCTCGGGCTCCGCAGGCGAGGCCTTCGCCGGGTTCGCCGACCGTCGGTGGGGTTGGCGGGTGGATCCGGCTGACGTCAGCTCGACGACCGACGTGAGCGTCGTCATCGTCGAGAGTCTGCGCGTCGCGATCAGTCCCGGCGACGGTGTCGTGCTGATGCCCCCGGTCTATCCGCCGTTCTTCGAACTCATCCCGGAGGCCGGTGGTCGCGTCGTCGAGGTGCCCCTCCTCGAGGAACGCGGGTCGTCGTCGACGGCCTGGCGGATGGATCTGGCGGGCATCGAACGCGCCCTCGCCGCCGGGGCCCGCGCGGTTCTACTGTGTCACCCGCACAATCCGCTCGGTCTCGTCCACGACGCCACCGACCTCGCGCGACTGGCCGACTTGGCCGCGGCACACGGCGCGACCGTTGTCAGTGACGAGATCCATGCGCCGCTGGTCCACCCCGGCGTGGAGTTCGTCCCGTTCCTCACGGTGAGCGACACGGCGCGTGACGTCGGCGTGGCCGCACATTCGGCGAGCAAGGCCTTCAATCTCGCCGGTGCCAAGTGCGCGCTCACGGTTGTCGCGTCGGATCGGGGCCGGGCTCTGATCGCGCGGCAACCCGACGAGGTGCGCTATCGCACGAGCATTCTGGGCCGCGCTGCGGCCGAAGCGGCATTGGCGCACGGTGACGAGTGGCTCGACGCCACCCTCGAGGTCATCGGGGAGAGCTTCGATCTCCTCGAACAGCTGCTCGCGCAGCATCTTCCGACGGTTCGATACACGCGGCCGGAGGCGTCGTATCTCGCCTGGCTCGACTTCCGCGAGACCGGGCTGGGCGACGACCCCGGGCTCGTCATTCTCGACAAAGCCCGCGTCGCCCTGCATTACGGACACGCCTTCGGGAATCCGGGTGCCGGTTTCGTTCGACTCAACGTCGCTTGCTCCGCCGACGTGCTCACCGAGGCCATCCGGCGGATCGCGGGCGTGGTGCACTGACCCGGGGTCTCCCTCCACCATAACTTCTTGCCGGATCGGCAACCGTCCTTGCCGCTCACGACGGTGCGTGCCAGAGTCGAAGGCATGACAACCGAGAACAGCCACCGCCCCGAGGCCGCCACCGAGTCCCGGGGGAGCAACGATCCGGGAACCGCCGAAGGCTGGGACGAGCGGTACCGCAGCGCGGACCGTTTGTGGACCTCCGACGTCAACCCTGCGCTCGTCGCCGAGGTGTCGGACATCGAGCCGGGCACTGCGCTCGACGTCGGGTCGGGCGAGGGGGCCGACGCCCGATGGCTCGCCGACCGCGGATGGCAGGTCACGGCCCTCGACATCTCGCAGGTCGCGGTGGATCGGGCCCGTGAGATCGACCCGCGGCCGTCGATCACGTGGTTGCGTGCCGACGTGATCGCCGAGGACGTGCCGGCGGCCGGCGTCGACCTCGTGACGCTGCACTACTTTCCGATCCCGAAGGAGGGTTTGGACGCCGCGCGGCGGCTGGTCGAAGCCGTCGGCCCCGGCGGGTCCCTGCTCGTCGTGGCACACGCCCCCGAGGGTGTGCGTGCACATGGCTTCGACCCTGATGTCTATGTGCAGCCCAAGGACTTCGCGGCCTTGCTCGGCGACGGTTGGGAGATCGTCACCGACGAGACGCGGGAACGCGGCAAGGCCGCGGGAGGCGGCCACCACACCCACGACGTGGTGTTCCGGGCGCGGAGACTGGCCGCCTGAGATCCCGTTGCGTTTTGTCCCGGTAGCCGGGACAAAACGCAATCGGATCTGCGTTGCCCGGCGATTGTGATCGGACGGTCCGCAATTCAGTGCACATCTGTACACTCGGGGCATGACCGCCACGACCACGCGTGAGTCCGAGCTGCGGGCGCTCACCGATCTCGGGCTGTACGAGGCCGGCGCTGCGACGCGCGGCGTCGGAGCGATGCACCGCGTCATCGCCGGGGGCGTCTTCCGAATGCTCCGGCCTGTCCTGGGGAGTTCCGTCGACACCGCGCGGATGGTGCATGACGCCGTCAGCGAGGGGACGTACAACTCGATCACCGCGGCGCTCGACGCCGGTAGGACGGCGGCGGACCATGTGCCCTGGTCGGAGGGCCGCGCGCCCTCGCACACCCCTCGAGGCGCGGTGCTCCTCGGCATCCTCAACGGTCTCATCGGCGATGAACTGGAAACCGTGCACTCGCCCCTTACGGCCGACATGTCGATCCGCGTCGACGGCCGGCCGGTCTCCCTCGACGCAGAGTCCCTCCGCGATGGCTTCCCCGACACGGGTGGACACGTCGTCGTGTTCCTGCACGGCCTGATGGAGTCGGAGTTCGCGTGGTCGCTCGGCTCGAAGCAGACTGGGCCCGCTCGCTCCGCTCCCGGCGCCCGGCGAACTGGGCCCGCTCGCTCCGCTCCCGGCGCCCGGCGAACTGGGCCCGCTCGCTCCGCTCCCGGCGCCCGGCGACCCACATACGGCGAGCGGCTGACCCACGACATCGGCGCCACCGAGGTCCAGGTCCGCTACAACACCGGTCGCCACATCAGCGAGAACGGCCGCGCCCTCGCCGACCTTCTCGACGCACTCGTCCTGCTCTGGCCGACGCCGGTGACACGACTGACCCTCATCGGGCATTCGATGGGTGGGCTGGTCGTCCGAAGTGCTTGCCACGCAGCCGATCAGCGCGGCGACTACTGGACCGGCCTCGTGTCGGAGACGGTGTGCCTCGGCACGCCGCACCTCGGGGCTCCACTCGCTCGCGGTGTCCACCTGGCCACGAATGCGCTGAACCGGACGCCGGTCACCCGCCCGATCGGCTCATTGCTGCGTCGTCGCAGCGCCGGGGTGCGAGACCTGTTCCACGGCAGCCTGACCGACGACGACTGGATAGGTCACGACCCGGACGCGTGGTCACAGCCGCCCGGCGCCGACGTGCCGCTGCTGGCGGGCGCTCGCCATCTCTTCGTCACCGCGACGATCACCCGCGACCCCGACCACCCGGTCGGGCGTCTGCTCGGTGACGGCCTGGTGCTCGCGCCGAGTGGGCGCGGGCAGCACACGCGGCAGCGTCGCGGGCTGAAGTTCCAGGAGGGGTTCCACATCGGCAACGCACACCATTTCACCCTGCTGAACAACGACGCGATCTACGAGTGGCTGCTCGGCCACCTCATCCCGCGAATGGAGCTGCCGCCCGGGCGATCGTCGTGAGACCGGGCGGGTTTCGCCGACGAAGCGGCGTCGAACTCAGTGCGGACGGCGCTGCCGGTAACGGCCGCGCGCGGCGAGTACGCCGACGACCCATCCGACGAGAAAGACCACGGCCAGGATGAACCACAGCGGAGATTCGACACTCACCCAGAACAGGTCGATGCGCACCGTGGTCCGGTTCTGCACGATGAAGACCACCGCGAGAACGGTCAGTCCGAGCGCAATCCATTGCGGCAAAGACACCTTCGACAGCGCGGACGATTTCCCGGTCGCGGGTTTCGGGGTGCCACGGTCTTTGGCCATGCCAGAGACTGTAGGCGCATTCGACGGCGGTCACCGGAGATCCGGTTGCGATTCGTCCCGCAATCCGGGACAAACCGCAACCTGAGCCGGCACCGGGGTTCAAGGGGTCCAGCGGGACCGGTACAGCGCTCAGCGGCAGACCGCCCCTTGCGACGCCGAGGTGACGAGCTTGGAGTACTTCGCCAGCACGCCGCGCGTGTACCGCGGGGGCAGGGGAGTGAACTCCCGTGCACGCGAAGCGAGTTCGTCGTCGTCGACGAGGAGGTCGAGGAGACCGCGGCCGACGTCGAGCCGAATGCGGTCGCCGTCGCGGACCAGTGCGATCGGTCCGCCGTCGACGGCCTCCGGCGCGATGTGACCCACGCACAGACCGGTGGTGCCGCCGGAGAATCGGCCGTCGGTCATCAACAGCACGTCCTTGCCGAGACCCGCGCCCTTGATGGCGCCGGTGATCGCGAGCATCTCCCGCATGCCCGGTCCGCCCTTCGGGCCTTCGTACCGGATGACGACGACGTCCCCGGCGGTGATCGTGCCGTCCTCGAGTGCGTCCATCGCGGCGCGTTCGCGGTCGAAAACCCGTGCCGTTCCCTCGAAGACGTCGGAGTCGAAGCCGGCGGACTTCACCACCGCGCCCTCCGGTGCGAGCGATCCCTTGAGGATGGTGATGCCGCCGGTGGGATGGATGGGGGACTTAGTGGCCCGCAGGACCTGGCCGTCCGGGTCCGGCGGCGCGATGTGCGCCAGGTTCTCCGCGACCGTCGATCCGGTCACCGTCAGGCAGTCGCCATGCAGGAGGCCCGCGTCGAGGAGTGCCTTCATCACCACCGGCACACCGCCGATGCGATCGACGTCGGTCATCACGTGCCGGCCGAACGGCTTGACGTCGGCGAGGTGCGGAACCCGGCTGCCGACGCTGATGAAGTCGTCGAGTGACAGTTCGACCTCGGCCTCGTTGGCGATGGCGAGGAGGTGGAGGACGGCATTGGTCGAGCCGCCGAACGCCATGACCACGGCGATCGCGTTCTCGAAGGCCTCGCGGGTCATGATGTCGCGCGCGGTGATCCCGCGGCGCAGCATCTCGACGACGGCGACCCCGCTCTGGCGGGCGAACTGGTCGCGGCGCTTGTCCGGGGCCGGGGGTGCGGCACTGCCCGGGATGGACATCCCGAGTGCCTCGGCCGCGCTGGCCATCGTGTTGGCGGTGTACATGCCGCCGCACGCACCCTCACCCGGGCAGATCGCGCGTTCGATGGTGTCGACGTCCTCCCGGCTCATCAGTCCGCGCGAGCAGGCTCCGACCGCCTCGAAGGCGTCGATGATGGTCACCTGACGCTCTTTGCCGTCCGACAGCGTTGCGTATCCGGGCAGCGTCGACCCGGCGTAGAGGAACACCGACGCGAGGTCGAGTCGGGCGGCGGCCATCAGCATGCCGGGCAGGGACTTGTCACAACCGGCCAGCAGGACCGAACCGTCGAGCCGCTCGGCGCTCATGACGGTTTCGACGCTGTCGGCGATCACCTCGCGGGACACCAGCGAGAAGTGCATGCCCTCGTGACCCATCGAGATGCCGTCGGAGACCGAGATGGTGCCGAACTCGAGCGGGTACCCGCCGCCCTCGTGCACGCCTTCTTTGACCGCCTTGGCCAGCCGGTCGAGCGACAGGTTGCAGGGCGTGATCTCGTTCCACGACGACCCGACGCCGATCTGCGGTTTCACCCAGTCGTCGTCGCCCATGCCCACCGCGCGGAGCATGCCGCGGGCCGCGGTCTTCTCCAAGCCGTCCGTGACGTCGCGACTACGCGGTTTGATGTCGATCTCGGCGTCCGGTTCGGTTCGCTTGGTCATGAGGGCAAGAGTAGTGGTCCTCGGCGTCGAGCGGTCGGAACACCCGATGCCCGGCGACGGCGTCACCAGATCGTGCGCGGACAGCACAGAACCGTGCGCTCGTGACCAGATCGGTGCCCGCCGGAGTGGTTAAGGTCCAGCTCGACCCCGTTCTCCCCTGGAAAGGCCGTCGGTATGAACCCCAGAATCGCAGTCCGGAAACTGGCCGGACGGGCAGTGCTCGTCTCGACGCTGATGGCCGCGGCCGTCGGCCTGTCGGTGGCCCCCGCCCACGCCCAGCCGTCGGCACCGACCGTCGTCCTGGTGCACGGGGCGTTCGCGGATTCGTCGGGCTGGCGCGACGTCGCGCAGGATCTGCGCAGCCGGGGACTGGCGGTCCAGACCTTCGACAATCCGCTCCGGTCCCCGGCCTACGACTCCGAGCAGCTCGAAAAGAAGCTGGCGACGATCGACGGACCGATCGTCCTCGTCGGTCACTCCTACGGCGGCTTCGTCATCACCAACACCCAGGACCCCGACGTCCGTGCCAACGTCTACATCGCCGCCTTCGCGCCGACCACGGGCGAGTTCGTCCAGGGGCTGCTGAACCCGATCACCTATCCCGGTAGCCGGCTCCTTCCGCCGGCCCTGCAGCTGACGGTGGTCGAGAACGACCCGACCGGCGTGGCCGGACGCAACGTCGACGGTTACATCGCGCGCCCGTACTTCCGGGAGATCTTCGCGCAGGACGTGTCGCCCGCGGTCGCCGCCGACATGTTCGCCCACCAGAAATCCGCCGCGCTCCGCGCCAACCTGGAACCGTCCGGACCGCCGTCGTGGGCACGGGTGCCCAGCTGGTACCTCGTCTCGCAGCAGGATCGGGTGATCCCACGGCGCTGCAGCGCTTCCTGGCCGGACGAGCCGTACCCGGGCGCACCGCCGAGGTCAACGCCTCGCACGCGTCGTTGGTGTCGCGCCCCGACGCGGTCTCGCGGACGGTGCTGCGAGCGGCCGACGCGACGCAACCGCGCTGACCCGGGGGGGCCGACACCGCATTGTGAGCGCGGTGATTCTAATCGGACCGAGGCGCACGAGGGTGGCGCAATGACCTGCGGCCGAGCACGGGCCGCAGGTCACGGCGTACCGCCGGTGGCGCATTCACCCCGGGCCGCGACCAGCGCCGCGCACAGGCGTTCCGGGGCCGGCGCGATCGCGTTATCGTGCCATTCATGCAGCTCAGGACCACAGCAGCCGGACGGCTCCGGGCGGACAACGCCCGTATGGTCGCCGACGTGCTCCGGCGACAGATCCACGACGGCGACCTCGCCGATTCGCTCGATGAACGCACCCTCATCGCCGACTTCAATGTCTCCCGCAACACCATCCGCGATGCACTCGCGATCCTCACCGAGGAACGACTGATCGAGCGAGCGCCACGGGTCGGCACCCATGTGGTGGCTCGCAAACTCGATCATGGGCTCGATGCCCTGCAGGGACTGAAAGAGACATTCCGCATGCACGGCGAGGTGCGCAACACGGTCAAGATCGCCACCCTCGTCGATGCCCCCCGCGCAGTCGCGAGGCGGCTGCAACTCGCCGACGCGCAGGCCGTCTACATCGAACGGCTGCGCTACCTCGACGACGAGCCGATCAGCCTGGACATCACGTATCTCGTGCCGGACCTCGGCATCCCGCTGCTCGAGCACGACCTCGAGAACAACGACGTGTTCACGCTTCTCGAGCAGATCGCCGGCGGACCCCTCGGACACGCGACGATGACGGTGGAGGCCGTCGACGCCGACCCGCATTCGGCGGCGCATCTCGAGACCGGTTCGGGTACCTCGCTGCTGCTGCTCGAACGACTGACCCATCTCGCGCACGAGAGCCGCCCCGTCGACCTCGAGTACATCCGGATGCGCAGTGACCGAGTCTGTCTGCGGAGCACCGCCCGACGCGAGGCGGCCGGCTCATGAGTCAGGTCAACAACCGCGTCGACGTGCCGGTCACAATCGACGAATCGCTGTGCATCGAGGGCTGCACCCTCTGCGTCGAGGTCTGTCCTCTCGACTCGTTGGCGATCAACCCGGAATCGGGCAAGGCCTTCATGCACGTCGACGAGTGTTGGTACTGCGGGCCGTGCGCGGTCCGATGCCCGACGGGTGCGGTCACCGTCAACATGCCCTATCTGCTCCGCTGAAATCTTCTGTCCCACAACGCCGGTACTGCAACGCAACCGGCGGCGATCACCCATGCCCATGGTCCCAGCCCAAAGGACGTCCGATGAGAACACGTCTCCGATCCCGACAACTGGCGGCGATCACCGTCACGCTCGCCGTCGCCCTCGGCAGTGCCGCTTGCTCGCTCGAGGACACCGGTGATACCGACGCCATCCGGGTCGTCGTCGGTTATCAGTCGAAGACGATCAACACGGTGACCGCCGGGACCCTGCTCCGCGCGGAAGGTCAGTTCGAGAAGCGGCTCGCCGAGGTCACCGAGCGGACCGGCCAGGAGTACACGGTCGAGTGGCAGGACTTCGACACCGGCGCGCCGATCACGACCGGGATGATCGCGGGCAAGATCGACATCGGGTCGATGGGTGACTATCCGTTGCTGATCAACGGATCCCGTGCCGGTGCCGAGGAGAAGACCCGCACCGAGATGCTGTCGGTCACGGGATCCAGCCCGCGGGGTTCGCTGAACATGGTTGTGGTCCCGCAGAATTCACCGGCCACGACGATCGCCGATCTACGCGGGAAGTCGATCTCGGCCAGCGTCGGATCGGCCGGTCACGGGACGCTCGTGCAGGCCCTCGACCGCGCCGGGATCGACCCCACCACCGGGGTGCAGGTGCAGAACCAACAGCCGCAGGTGGGCGCGTCGGCGCTGGAGTCGGGCAAGGTGGATGCCCTGGCCCAGTTCGTGGCCTGGCCCGGACTCCTGGTCTTCCAGGACAAGGCGCGGTTGCTCTATGACGGAGCCCAGCTCGGGGTTCCGACCCTGCACGGCGTCGTCGCGAGATCTGCCTATGCGCACGAGAACCCGGACGTGGTCCAGGCCTTCCTGCGCGCTCAGCTCGATGCGACCGAGTCCCTGACCCGCGACCCGCTCGCCGCCGCCGAACTCGTCGCGGAGAACAGCGGTCTCCCGGCCGAGGTCGTCTACCTCTACAACGGCCCGGGCGGAACGGACTTCAATCCGGCCATCAAGTCGGACCTCGTCGGGGCGCTGCGCAACGACGTCCCCTACCTGAAGTCCATCGGCAGCTTCCCCCACGAGATCGACCTGGACACCTTCGTCGATCCGGGGCCGCTGCAGGACACCTTCGCCGCGGCCGGCATCAACTACTCGGAAGCCCTGAGCCGCACCGGCAATGCCTCCGTCACCCGTGGCGACGATCCGATCTGCGGGGTCGAGGTCGACCCGGCGACCGCCGGTGAGCTCTGGTTGCGCGGACAGGAACGGACCCAACCCGCCGCGGATCCGACCTGCTTGCTGCGCGCGGTCGCACAGGCTCGACGACAGGGCCAGGAAGTCCGGGCCGCCTACATCTCGGACCCGCAGCTCGGGACCCGCTGGTTCGCCGACAAGGCGGTGTGGCTGCGGGAGGGCGACCGGTACGTCGCGTTCACCACGACCGACAGCGCGCGACAGTACCGCGCGACGCATCCCGGTGCCGTCGACGTGACGTACGAGCAGGCACTCGCCGGAGTCGTGTCATGACCACCGCGACGATCGGATCGGTCGCCGTCGACGACACGGCCACCGATTCGGTGCCGGTCCGGACCCCGGACGGGTCGAACCGGTACTGGCACTGGGGAGTCCGGATACTGGTCCTGGTGGTGGCCGGTGTCGTCTGGCAGCTGCTGACCACGCACGATGTGGTTCTGTGGGCCAGGTTCGACACCATTCCCTCGCTCACCGACGTCGGCCAGGCGTTCTGGGCAGCTCTCGGCTCCGAGCAGTATTACCTGGATCTCGGCCAGTCGCTGATCCGGATCGGTACGGGATTCGCGCTGGCGGTCTGCGTCGGCATCCCGGTGGGAATCGCCCTCGGCCGCTCCGGGACAGCGCGACTCACGGTCGGCACCCTCACCGAGGTGCTCCGTCCGATCCCGGCGATCGCACTGGTACCGGTCGCGATCCTGGTGTTGCCGACCGACGAGGCCGGCATGGTCTTCATCACCTTCGCGGCGGCGTTCTTCCCCATCCTCGTCGCGACCCGCCATGCCGTCCGGGCGCTGCCCACGATCTGGGAGGACTCGGTCCGGACGATGGGCGGCACCCGTCGAGACGTCGTCCTCCGGGTGATCCTGCCCGGCATCGCACCCGGTGTGTTCAGCGGACTGTCGGTCGGGGTCGGCGTCGCCTGGATCTGCCTCATCTCCGCCGAGATGATCTCCGGCCGGCTCGGGGTCGGATACCGGACGTGGCAGGCGTACACGGTGGTCGACTACCCGCAGGTGTTCGTCGGCATGCTGACCATCGGCGTGCTCGGCGCACTGACGTCGGGGCTGATCGAGGTGATCGGACGGCGGGTCACCCGCTGGCTGCCGCGAGGACAGGAGCAACGATGACCCCGACGACGGCAGGAGCGACGATGGCCCCCACGACAACGGCATTGACGGCGGACTCGGTCGCCGCGATGCGGCTCGATCTCGAGGACATCCGGATCGGTTACGGGGACTCGACGGTGATCGACGGTTTCGACCTCGTCGTCGGCGCCGGCGAGATCGTCGTCCTGACGGGACCGTCCGGGTGCGGGAAGTCCACGATCCTCCGCGCCGTCGCGGGTCTCCTGCCGGTCCGCGGCGGTCGAATCCTGGCAGACGGCGACCCGGTTGGCACCACGTCTCGGGATCGGGCCATGGTGTTCCAGGACGATGCGCTGCACCCGTGGCGGACGGTACGCGGGAACATTCTGCTGGCGTTGACATTGCGCGGCGTCCCGCGGCGACACCGCCGGGATCAGGCCGAGCAGTGGATCACCGAGATCGGTCTGGACGGCTTCGCCGACCACCTGCCGAAGTCGTTGTCCGGCGGCATGCGTCAGCGCGTGCAGCTCGCCCGTGGACTCGCCGGGTCGCCGAGAGCGGTTCTGATGGACGAACCCTTCGGGGCGCTCGACGCGCAGACACGGACCGCCATGCAGCGATTGCTGCTGCAGACCCTCTCGGCGCATCCGTCGACCGTGGTCTTCGTGACCCACGACGTCGACGAGGCGCTGCTGTTGGGCGACCGGGTCGTCGTCCTGGGCCGTGCGGGCGAGACCGTCCGCGCCACCGTCGACGTCCCGCACCCTCGCGACCCGGATCGCCGCGGGGACGACGCCACCCGGCGGCTGCGCCGCACCATCCTTGATGCATTGGAGAAGTGAACCGGCAGTGGATATCCCAGACATCGCCGACCGGAGTCGGATCGACTGTGACGTGCTGGTCATCGGCGGCGGGACCGCCGGGACGATGGCCGCCCTCACCGCCGCCGAGAACGGCGCGTCGGTCCTGCTGCTCGACAAGGCGCATGTTCGCCACTCCGGGGCCCTCGCCATGGGGATGGACGGCGTGAACAACGCGGTCATCCCCGGCAAGGCCACCCCCGAGGATTACGTCGCGGAGATCACTCGGGCCAACGACGGCATCGTGAACCAGAAGACGGTGTATCAGACGGCGACTCGTGGCTTCGCGATGATCGGCCGTCTGGAACGCTACGGCGTGAAGTTCGAGAAGGACGAGTACGGCGAGTACGCGGTCCGCCGGGTGCACCGGTCGGGGTCGTACGTCCTGCCCATGCCCGAGGGCAAGGACGTGAAGAAGGCGCTGTACCGCGTCCTGCGCAAGCGGGACATGCGCGAGAAGATCACGATCGAGAACCGCTTGATGCCCGTGCGGGTCCTGACCGCGGGCGGGCGCGCGGTGGGTGCGGCCGCGTTGCACACGCGCACAGGCGAGTTCGTCGAGATCGGGGCCAAGACGGTCATCCTCGCCACCGGGCCGTGCGGTCGCCTGGGCCTGCCCGCCTCCGGGTACCTCTACGGCACCTACGAGAACCCGACGAACGCCGGTGACGGCTACTCGATGGCCTACCACGCGGGCGCGGAGCTCAGCGGCATCGAGTGCTTTCAGATCAACCCGCTGATCAAGGACTACAACGGCCCGGCGTGTGCGTATGTGGCGAACCCGTTCGGCGGGTACCAGGTGAACGCCGACGGAGAGCGATTCGTCGATTCCGACTACTGGTCCGGAGACATGATGGCGGAGGTGAAGTCGGAGATCGAGTCGGCTCGCGGCCCGATCTATCTCAAGGTCAGTCATCTTCCCGACGAGACGCTGGAATCGCTCGAGTCGATCCTGCACACCACCGAACGACCCACGCGGGGTACGTTCCACAGCAACCGCGGACACGACTATCGCACCCACGACATCGAGATGCACATCTCCGAGATCGGTTTGTGCAGCGGACATTCCGCGTCCGGAGTCTGGGTCGACGAGCATGGCCGCACCACCGTCGACGGCCTGTATGCCGCCGGCGACCTCGCCTGCGTGCCGCACAATTACATGATCGGCGCGTTCGTCTACGGGGAACTCACCGGTCAGCACGCCAGCGACACCGCCCGCGACCTGGCTGCGCCCACCGAATTGCCGATGGACCAGCTGCGCGCCGCCCACGAGCTGATCTACCGACCGCTGACCCACCCGGACGGTCCACCCCAGCCACAGGTGGAATACAAGCTGCGCCGATTCGTCAACGACTATGTGGCGCCGCCGAAGACGTCGAACAAGCTCGCCATCGCCATCGAGACCTTCGAGCGCATGCGCTCGGAGATCGAGCAGATGGGCGGGCGGACCCCGCACGAACTGATGCGGTGTGCGGAGGTGTCGTTCATCCGCGACTGCGCCGAACTGGCGGCCCGTAGTTCGTTGACACGCACCGAGAGTCGGTGGGGTCTCTATCACGAGCGTGCCGATCTCCCCGAGCGCCGGGACGACGAGTGGGGCTACCACCTGAACGTCCGCAAGGCCGCCGACGGCACGATGGAGTTCCTCGGTCGGCCGGTCGAACCCTTCCTGGTCGATGTCGAGGGGCTGGACCACATCCCGCCGGCCGACCGCACGGTGATCGCGATCGAACAACCGGTCGTGTCGACGGGCCCGGGATACCGCGGTGTCGAGAGCCCGGTGCGTGAGACCACGAGGAAGGACGAGTCCACGGCAACGGCGTCACCGAGGATCGTCGAACTGCTCGGAACCGCGGTGACCCACGCCGCCGATCTCGCCGGCTATCTGGCAGACCCGGATCCGACGGTCCGCCGGACCGCGATCGCGGTGCTGACCGAGAACACCCCGGACGGGTTCGAGATGGCGGTGGTCCGGGCGTTGGCCGACGCCGCGGCACCGGTCCGCGGAGCGGCGACGCAGGGGCTGCGGGAACTCGTGGAGATCATCGATCCGACCGCGGAGTTCGTGTCCGCGCTCGCCAATCACGCCGAGTCCCCGGACCCGGTCGTGCGTGCGACCGTCGTCGACCTGCTGCGGGCCGTGCGCGCCGATCGGGTCGACCTGTTCGCTTCCGCCACAGGGGATTCCGACCACCGCGTCCGGATCGAGGCCATCCGCGCGCTGGTGTCACGGGACGAGTCCGAGCTGATCGCCGGCCTGGCAACGGATCCCGATCGTGAGGTCCGGATCGCGGTGGCCGACGGGCTGGCGACGGTCGACGGCGGTGGTGTGGAGGTCGTGCGGACACTCGGAGCCGACCGCGATCCCCTCGTCCGGGCCGCGGCCTTCTCCGCGATGGCGGTCGTGGGTGACGGCGCTGTCGACGGCCCGGTCCTCGTCCGTGCGTTACGCGAGACCGCATGGCAGGTGCGCGTCGGTGCGGCGCGGGGGCTCGCGATCGCGCGCGACGAGGCGACGGTCTCGGCGCTGGAGAAGGCGATCGCAGATGTCCACAACGACGTCCGGCGGGCGGCCGCACTCACCCTCGCGGAGTGGAGCGACGATCCGGAGGTCCGGCGGATCCTCGAGGGCGCCGCCGACGACCCGGACGCCGACGTCCGGGCCGCGGTCCGGCGGAGTCTGCGGAGCTCGCTCGCCCCACACTGAGAGACGTTGCGCGGGCACACGGCGCCGAGCCATTACCGCCTTCACAACCGGTCCGCGTCACGGACAGCACAGAACCGTGCAGCCTCGACACGATCGGCGATCCGGTTTCCTCCTACGGTGATCCCACATCGACACCGGAGGACCCATGCCCTACGTCACCACGCTCGACGGAACCGAGATCTATTACAAGGACTGGGGCGACGGACGTCCGGTCGTGCTCAGCCACGGGTGGCCGCTCAACGCCGACAGCTGGGAAGCTCAGCAGCTCTTCCTGGCGCACAACGGGTATCGGGCGATCGCGCACGACCGTCGCGGACACGGCCGTTCGTCGCAGACGTGGTCGGGCAACGAGATGGACACGTATGCCGACGATCTCGCGGAGCTGATCCGGCATCTCGATCTGCAGGAGCTCACGCTCGTCGGGTTCTCCACGGGTGGCGATGAGGTCACCCGGTACATCGGGCGGCACGGTACCGATCGCGTGGCGCAACTCGTGTTGGTCTCCGCGGTACCCCCGTTCATGCTCCAGACCGACGACAACCCCGGTGGGGTCCCGATCGAGGTGTTCGACGGCATCCGGTCGGCACCCACCGCCGATCGCTCGCAGGCCTATCGCGATCTCGCCGACGGGCCCTTCTTCGGCAACAACCGGGACGGCCAGAATGCGTCGCGGGGCATGCGCGATGCCTTCTGGCGACAGGGCCTGCAGGCGGGCGCACACAACACCTACGAGAGCATCGCCGCGTTCTCGGCCACCGACTTCCGGAGCGACCTCGCACGTGTGGACGTCCCCACCCTCGTCATCCACGGCGACGACGACCAGGTGGTGCCGTTCGAGGTGGGCGGCAAGGCGTCCGCCGAACTGGTCTACGGCGCCGAGCTGAAGGTCTACCCCGGTGCACCCCACGGGATCACCGACACGCACAGGGGCGAGCTCAACGACGATCTGCTCGCCTTCCTCGACACCTACACCGCCCCCTGAGCCCACGCCGGGCCCTGACAATCGGAGACTGCACATGACCACACCGCCGCCCGACACCATCGTCCTCGTCCACGGCCTGTGGGTGACGCCCCGGTCCTGGGAAGACTGGATCACCTACTACCAAGACAAGGGGTATCGGGTCATCGCCCCGGCCTACCCCGGCTTCGAGGTGGAAGTCGAGTCCCTGAGGGAGAACTCAGACGTGATCGCGGATCTGACGGTACCCGCGACGGTCGAGCACCTCGCCGGGATCATCCGCGAACTGCCGTCGCCGCCGATCATCATGGGGCATTCCTTCGGTGGCGTGCTCACGCAGTTGCTGGTCGACCGCGGGCTCGGTGCGGCTCCGGTGGCCATCAACTCCGCGCCGACCGAAGGCGTTCGGACGCAACCGCTTTCGCAGGTGAAGTCGTTGTTCCCGATCCTCAAGCGCTTCTCGAACCGCCACAAGGCGGCCGGTTTCACACCGAAGGAGTGGCACTACGCCTTCACCAACACCCTGAACGACGAGGACTCGCGCGCGGTGTACGACCGGTACTCGATCGCCGCGCCCGGATCGTGGGTCTGGAAGTACGGCGTGTTCGCAAACCTCACCCCGGGACATCAGGAGACCTGGGTGGATTACCGGCGCGACGACCGTGCACCGCTGCTGTTCATCGCCGGCGGGGCCGACCACATCATGCCGCCCGCGGTGAACAAATCGAACGCGAAGAAGTACCGCCGGTCCAAGGCGCTGACCGAGTATTACGAGTTCCCCGGGCGGTCGCACTGGACCTGCGGTGAGCCGGGGTGGGAGAAGGTCGCCGACCACGCGCTCCGGTGGGCGGAGGAACACTCCGCGCGGGGAGCGTTGCCGGCGTGAACATAAGCGGGACCGCATGTCCGACAACCGCACCCGCGGCCACACCATGTGAGTCGCGGTGCGCCTGTAGCGTGGTGTCCTGTCACCACGTGTGCAAGCACATCGGATAGCGAGGACCCCACATGGCACTTCATGCACTGCTCGCCAAGGCCGGCGCGACGGTCGCCACCGGCTTCGTCGGAGCCGTCGCCTACGACGCCGTACGCACCGTCGCCCGACGCGCCCCGCTGCGTGAGGGAGCCGTCGTGGCGACCACGTGGGGTATCCGTGGAACACGCAAGGCCGAGGAGGTCGCGGAGTCGGTGCGACTCAACACCGCCGACATCGTCGCCGAGGCGAAGGAACGGCTGGGCGAGGAGTCGACACCGCCGGGAACAGCGGTGGCTCACGACCATGACCACGATCACTGAATCGTGAGCACGTCCGCGCCGACGTACTCTCCCGAGCTGCCACCGACCGAGATCGTCGTCCGGTCGTCGGCGGCGGGCCGGGTGCGTATGACGGTTCCGTGGCTGCGGGTCACCGATCGCACTGTCGCCGACCGCCGTGCCGTGGCCATCGAGGAGAGCGTCGCCAGGGTGACGGGTGTGCGCGCCGTGCACGCCTATCCGCGGACCGCCTCGGTCGTCGTGTGGTTCCGGGCGGACACCGACCGGGATGCCATCGATCATGCGATCGCGGCGGCCACTTACGCCGACCCCGCGAATCTTCCTGACCGCGCACCGCATTCGGCCGACGTCACCAATGCCGACCTGTTGCGGATGGGCATCGGCGCGGGAGCCCTGGTCCTGCTGGGTTTCCGGCGCTACGGGTTCCGCCGTCCGCCGCTGCTCGGTCCGGCCTCGCGCACCGTCGCCACCGGTGTCACCATCTTCTCCGGCTACCCGTTCCTCCGCGGCGCGCTCCGCTCGCTGCGTGGCGGCCGGGCCGGCACCGACGCACTGGTCTCCGCTGCCACGATTGCGAGTTTGCTGCTGCGCGAGAACGTGGTCGCGCTGACCGTGTTGTGGTTGCTCAACATCGGTGAGTTCCTCCAGGACCTCACCCTGCGACGCACCCGCCGCGCCATCGCCGACCTCCTCCGCGGCACCCAGGACACGGCGTGGGTCCGCCTCGCCGACGGCACCGAGGTGCAGGTGGCCATCGACGCGCTCCACGTCGGGGACGCGGTGATCGTGCACGAGCAGGTCGCGGTGGCGGTCGACGGGGTGGTCGTCGACGGGGAGGCGGTGGTCGACCAGTCCGCGCTGACCGGCGAGAACCTCCCGGTGACCAAGCACGTCGGCGACCGCGTGCAGGCCGGCTCGGTGGTACTCACCGGCCGGATCGTCATCGAGGCCCACGCGGTCGGCGACGACACCTCGATCGGTCGGATCGTCGGCCGGGTCGAGGAGGCTCAGCGCGACCGCGCTCCCATCCAGACGGTCGGGGAGAACTTCTCCCGGCGGTTCGTACCCGCGTCGTTCGCGTTGTCGGCGCTGACGCTGCTGGTGACGCGCGATCTCCGTCGTGCGATGACGATGCTGCTGATCGCGTGTCCGTGTGCGGTGGGTCTGTCCACCCCGACCGCGATCAGCGGCGCCATCGGGAACGGCGCGCGACGCGGAATCCTCATCAAGGGCGGATCGCATCTCGAGGCTTCGGGACGGATCTCGGCGGTGGTGTTCGACAAGACCGGCACGTTGACCGTCGGGCGCCCGGTCGTGACCAACGTCGTGTCCTTCTCCGACGACTGGCAGCCCGAACAGATCCTCGCCTACGCGGCCAGCTCCGAGATCCATTCGCGTCATCCGCTCGCCGAAGCGGTCATCCGGTCCACGGAGGAACGTCGCATCGAGATCCCGACGCATGCGGAATGCGAGGTCATCGTCGGACTCGGCATGCGCACCCGTGCCGAAGACGGGCGCGTGCTCCTGCTGGGTAATCCGTCGCTCCTCGACCGGCACGGCGTCGCGATCTCCGACGACGCCATCGGCTGGGTGGACCGCTTGCGGCAGGCGAGCGAGACGCCGCTGCTGCTGGCCGTCGACGGCAGGCTCGTCGGTCTGGTGAGTCTGTCCGACGAGCTGCGTCCCGAGGCGCGTGAGGTGCTCGACGCGCTGCGTGCCGACGGGGTCACCGAGATCGCCATGCTCACCGGCGATCACCCGGTCACCGCGGCGACCATCGCCGCCGAACTCGGCATCGAGCGGTGGGCCGCCGAGGTCACCCCTGACGACAAGCTCGCGGTGGTTCGTGAGCTGCAGGCCCTCGGCCACGTGGTCGCGGTGGTGGGTGACGGTGTGAACGACGCCCCCGCGTTGGCCGCCGCGGACATCGGCATCGCGATGGGGTTGGCCGGCACGGATGTCGCGGTCGAGACCGCGGACGTCGCCCTGGCCGGGGACGATCTGCGCAAGCTGCTCGACATCCGGGATCTGGGTTCGCACACCGTCGAGGTGATACGCCAGAACTACGGGATGTCGATCGCCGTCAACGCCCTGGGGCTGGTGATCGGTGCGGGCGGCGCGCTCTCGCCGGTCCTCGCCGCCGTGCTGCACAACGCCTCATCGGTTGCCGTGGTGCTCAACAGTTCTCGGCTCATCCGGTATCAGGTCGAACCGGCTCCGTCGGCGTCGGCGAAGGAAGCCCGCGCATGACCGAGGTACCCACGACGACCGCGACCTTCCAGTGTCCGGCCGGGACGATCATCGCTCGCACCGACGGACAGGTCGTGCGCGCCACCGGGATCCGCTATGCGCAGGCGGCGCGCTTCGAGGTTCCGTCCCCGCAGCCGCCGGCCGACGAGCCGATCGATGCGACCTCGTGGTCGCCCGCCTGTCCCCAGCGCAACGGCGAGGGGATCGTCCACGACACCTTCGGCGATGCCGCGCTGGGCGAGATGACCGGTGACGAGCACGCGCAGTACGTGTCGGTCACGGTTCCCGCCGATCGTCGACCCGACGAGGTACTTCCGGTGATGGTCTGGATTCACGGTGGCTCGTACATCATCGGCGCCGCCGACGCACCCTGTCACGATCCGGCTGCGCTGGTCGCCGAACAGCGGGTGGTCGTCGTGTCGGTGACCTACCGGCTGGGGTTGTTCGGGTTTCTCGGCGACGGCATCGACCGGCCGGCAAATCTGGGACTGCTCGACATGATCGAAGCGCTGCGCTGGGTTCAGCGGAACATCGCGTCCTTCGGCGGCGATCCCGACGCCGTCACCGTCTTCGGCGAATCAGCCGGCGGCGACGCGGTTGCACAGTTGATGGCGGCCGACGGCGTGACGGGTCTGTTCCGCCGCGCCATCATCCAGAGTGCGCCGCTCGGCATCACCCGACGTCGCGAGCGGTTGCATGCGGACATGTTCGCTGCGTCGCATGAGGTGTCGGCGTCGGCGACCGTCGACGAGGTACTGGCCGTCCAGGAGTCGATGATGGGACTCAAAGCGGTCCTGCAACATGGCCTTCCGGCCTTCATGTCCTTCGGGCCACAGTACGGCCACCACCCGCTGCCACCCGAGGACGAGGTGGACGGGGTCTGGGAGAGTCGAGCGCGGGACGTCGAGGTCCTCATCGGCTGGTGCAGCCGCGAGGCCGCGTTCTTCACCGCGGCGATCGACGGGGTGTCGTCGCTCCCCGCGGTTCCGGTTGTCGGTAGCCGCCTGTACGAATGTCTCGTCCAGCGACTCACCCGTGCCATCTACACGTCGGCGGCCGACCGCTTCGCTCGGCATCACCGCCGCGCCGGAGGCAAAGCCGCGCAGTACGTCATCGAGTGGGGTGCACCCAAGCACCCGCTGCGCGCCGTGCACACCGTCGACATCCCGTTGCTGTTCGGAACCCCGGAGATCTGGGCCGGCGCCCCGATCCTGGCCGGCCACGACGCCGATCGGGCTGCCGAGGACGGCCGCACGTTGCGACGGATCTGGGCGGACTTCGCTCGCGACGGATGGACCGCGCCGGCTGATGTGCCGGGCCTGATCCGCTTCCGTTGACCGCGGCATCGCGTAGCGCGAATGCGACTGTACCCGCGGTCTCACCACGGATTGGGCGTCTGCAGCCGAATCGCGCGAAGCCGTCGACGCCCGGCGGTGGAAGCGCCGCGAGGTCAGTCGGCCGGTCGTTCACCCACGGCAATCAGTGTGTCGCAGTCGACTTCGGTGATTCCCTCGTCTGCCAGCCGCTGCAGGAACCCGACTCGCACGTCCTCGACGGCGTCGGCGTCCAGGTCGGCGAGTGCGCCGCGCAACCCGCTGCCGAGGACCATCGACCAGGAGAACTCGTCGGTCCGTGGTACGCGCAGGTCGAGAACCGATGCGGACACCTCCTCTGCACCGAGCGATTCGAGCCACCCGACGATCTTCTCCTCGGTGTCGATCCGCGTGATGGGGTGGGGCGGTCCGTCGGACGGGGCACGCGGACCGGGTGGCGGCGGCGTGTTCGTCACGCGGGCGACCTCGGCGAAGTAGGCGCCGGTGAAGTCGTGGAGTGCGTCGTCATGCCACACCGCGACGGCGAGACGACCACGTGGGCGCAGGAGGGGCAGTAGATTGCGCACCGAGTCGTCCATGTCCGGCAGGAAGAACACGCCGAAACCGCATGTGATCACGTCGTATTCGCCGCGCTCCCGGCCGGGCAGCGCGGTCACGTCGTCGACCCGGAAGTCGATATTGCGCAGACCGGCCGCATAGGCGCTGGTTCGGCCACGCTCCACCAGATCGGCGGCGAAGTCGATCGCCGTGACGTGTCCGTCGGGTCCGACCACCCGTGCGGCGGCCAGTGCGCTGGCACCGGTGCCGGAACAGATGTCGAGAACCTCATCGCCCAGCGCGACCCGTGCCCGAGCAACGAGGGTTTCGCCCGCCGGACCCCAGACGAGGGGAGTCACCAGGTCGAAATCGGGACTGGTCGAGTTGAAGATCTCGGCGATGCTCGGGCCTGGCATGGGTTCAGCGTAGACGTGTTGACAACGGTTCCCGATAAAGTGGCGGACGTCTCACCCTTCGCCGACAGAACGGAGCCGTCCCTGATGGACCGCGTCCGGCTAATGCTGCTCTTGATCTACTTGGTCCTTCCCATCGACCTGATTCCCGACTTCATCCCAGTTCCCGGCTACGCCGACGACGCGATCATCGTGGTGTTGGCGCTGCGCTCGGTCGTCCGCCGTGCCGGCCAAGATGCGCTCCAGCGCCACTGGCCCGGCAGCGACGACGGTCTGGTCGCGGTGCGCCGCCTGGCCGGCATCGGCGATCCCACCAAGCCGATGGGCCCATAGCCCGCGTCGGCTGCCTCGGACGCGCTGGTGCATGTCCGAGCGTCATGCGAACATGTGTTCTATGCGCATCGAGCTGCGGGAACGGCGGGATCCGTCGATCCTGCATGCCGATCTCGACTCGTTCTATGCCTCGGTCGAGCAGCGGGACGACCCTTCGCTTCGCGGCCGTCCGGTTCTCGTCGGCGGCGGCGTCGTCCTCGCGGCGAGCTATGAGGCCAAGGCCCGCGGGGTGCGATCGCCGATGCCGGGCCACGAGGCGCGGGCACTCTGTCCCGACGCGATCGTCGTCCGGCCGCGGTTCGAGGCCTACATGGAGGCGAGTCGGGAGGTCTTCGACATCTTCCACGACACGACTCCCGTGGTCGAGGGGATCTCGGTCGACGAGGCCTTCCTGGATGTCGGGGGTCTCGGTCGGATCAGCGGTACGCCGCACGACGTCGCATCGACGATCCGACGCCGCGTCCGCGAGGAGGTCGGTCTCCCCATCACGGTCGGCGGAGCACGCAGCAAGTTCCTCGCCAAGGTCGCCAGCGCCGTCGGCAAGCCGGACGGCCTGCTCATCGTCGAGCCGGGAACCGAACTCGACTTCCTGCATCCGCTCCCGGTCCGTCGACTCTGGGGGGTCGGTCCGGTCACCGAGGCCAAGCTGCACGACGCAGGAATCGAGACCGTGGGCCAGCTGGCGGCGCTCGGGGAGCGCTCGTTGCGCGGCATCGTCGGGTCGGGTGCCGGACGGCACCTCTTCGCGCTGTCACTCGCCCAGGACCCGCGTCGGGTGGAGACCGGCAAACGGCGCAGCTCGATCGGTTCACAACGCGCGCTCGGCCGACGTCCGAAGTCCGAGGCCGACCTCGAGGCGACCATCACCGCGATCGTCGAACGATTGGGCAAACGGCTCCGAACGGCCGAACGGGTCTGTCGGACAATCGTTCTGCGGTTGCGCTTCGACGACTTCACCCGCGCCACCCGGTCTCGCACCCTGCTGGAGTCCACCGACCGCACCGACCTCATCATGACGTCGGCGCGCGGACTCCTCGCCGACGCGATGCCGATCATCCGCGAACGGGGATGCACCCTGGTCGGGTTGTCGCTGACCAACCTCGACGACCACGACAGCATCCAGCTGACGCTGCCGTTCGACACCGATCACGCCGGCGCCGGGAGCCGAGCGAGCGGGCCGACAGCAACTGGAGCAGAACTCGACGCGACGATGGATCTGCTGCGGGACCGGTTCGGCCGCGACTCGGTCACCCGCGCGGTGCTCATCGGACGCAACCACGGCGACGACGCACCGATGCTGCCCGACTGACGCGAAAAGCGCGAAACGCTACTTATGCGCTCAAGCGTGACTGTGATGCCGGTGACCCCAACACTTCTGGTGTGACCACCCGATGTGGTCGCCCTCACATCCGCTGCAGAATCGAGTAAGACAATGTTGGTAGCCCTCGGCCTCGGGATGGTCGCCACCTTCATGGTGCTGATCATCACCAAGCGGGCCACGCCCGTGGTGGCGCTGATCCTCGTGCCCGTCGCCTTCGGCCTCTTCGCCGGTGCCGGCCTCGGCATCAGCGACATGATCACCGACGGCATCAAAGACCTCGCACCCACCGCGGCGATGTTGTTCTTCGCGATCATCTTCTTCGGCATCATGATCGACGTCGGACTCTTCGATCCGGTGGTCCGGGCGGTCGTCCGCGCGGTGCACGACGACCCGGCACGCCTGGTGGTCGGAACCGCGGTGCTCGCCGGCGTCGTGTCGCTCGACGGCGATGGTTCCACGACCTTCATCATCACGACGGCCGCACTGCTGCCGCTGTACCTGAAGCTCGGCGTCAGCCCGGTCGTCCTCACGGTCGTCGCCGGACTCACCAACGGCACGATGAACATCCTGCCGTGGGGCGGTCCCACCGCCCGCGCCGCAAGTGCGCTGAACATCGACACCAACGACGTCTTCGTCCCGATGGTCCCCGCGCTGGTGGCGGCGCTGGTCGTCGTGCTGCTCTTCGCCTATCACCTCGGTGTGCTCGAACGCCGGCGCATCGGCAAGCTGGAGATCCGGGATTCGATCCTCGCCCCGAAGGAAGAGGTGCTGGTCGGCGCCGGTGGCGGAACCGGCCTGCCGCCGAAGGGTCGTCGGGCAAGCAGTTCGGGTTCGAGGGGAACGGGCCCGGGCGCCTACGACGACGCTCCCACCGGCGATCACGATCTCAGCCGCCCCGTGGCGGGCGCCGATGACGACGACCGCGACGCATCCTTCTCGGGCGTCCTCGACCCCAATCGGGAAACCCTGCGCCCCAAGCTCTTCTGGGTGAATGCCGGACTCACCGTGGCCCTGCTGGCCATCCTCGGTGCCGACATCGTCGCCATCCCGGTGCTGTTCATGATCTTCGCCGGCATCGCCCTGGCCATCAACTTCCCGCACATCAAGCAGCAGCAGGAGGCCATCACCCGGCACAGCTCGAGCATCGTGTCGGTGGTCGCCATGGTCCTCGCCGCCGCCGTCCTCACCGGCGTGTTCAACGGCACCGGGATGGTCGACGCCATCGCGCACTGGCTGGCCGATGGCATCCCCGACTGGATGGGCCCCCACATGGCCATCGTGATCGGCGTGCTCTCGATCCCGCTCACCTTCCTGATGAGCAACGACGCCTTCTACTACGGGGTGCTGCCGGTCCTGTCCGAGACCGCGACCCGCTACGGCATCGACCCCACCGAGATGGCGCGGGCATCGATCACCGGCCAGACCGTGCACATGCAGAGCCCGCTAGTGCCGGCAATCCTGCTGCTGGTCGCACTGGCCGGGGTCACCCTGGCCGACCACCACAAGAAGGTTCTGTGGCGCGCCACGGTCGTCTCGCTGGTGATGCTCGCCGTCGGCGTCTTGGTCGGGGCCATCCCGTTCTGATCCGGCATCGGTGACCGCGGGCGAGGAGCGCAGGTGTCGGAGACCCTTCGTGACGGCCCTCCGCAAGCCCCGCAGGGAGCATTAGGCTGACACCATGCGTTTGCGGACGCAGGTGCTGCTCCTGCAGCTGGCGGTGATAGCGGTCAGCCTCGCGGTCGGGTTCGGTCTGGTCATCGCCGGAGCCGACGACCGGGTGCGCGACGAGTACGCGCAGCGCGCGCTCGCCATCGCGCAGTCGGTCGCCGCCGACGCCGAGGTCCGCAGCGAGGTCGCCGCCCATCCCGGTGACCGGGTGGACGCGGCGGACCTGGTCGACGGCCCGCTGCAGCGGCAGGCGGCGGCAGTACGAGCCCGGACCGGAGCCCTGTTCGTCGTCATCGGCAACGACCGCGGCATCCGTCTGGCACATCCCGAGGTGACGGAGCTGGCCAGGACGGTCTCCACCGACCCGTCGAAGGTGCTGTCCGGATCGAACGAGGTGAACACCGACCGGGGCACCCTCGGCGAGTCGGTCCGCGCGAAGGTCCCGGTCCTGGACGCCGACGGCGCAGTCGTCGGGTTCGTGAGCGTCGGTGTCTCCACCGAACGCCTGGGCTCCGAGACCCGCACCGACATCGTCGCGATCGCGCTCCTCGCGCTTGCGGCACTGGGTATCGGCGGGGTGGGTTCGGTGCTGCTGGCCCGTCGGTGGCGCCGACTCACCCTGGGTTTGGAGCCCGACGATCTGGCCGAGCTCGTCCGGGAACAGGGGGCCGTGCTGCACTCGATGGCCGACGGCGTGCTCGCCGTCGACGCCGACGGCATCGTGCGCGTCGTCAACGACAGGGCGCGTGCGCTGCTCGACATCGACGCCCCGGTCGGCACCCCCGCCGGCGACCTCGGCCTGACCCCGCGGGTGGCGACCGTCCTGGCGACGCCGACCGACGAACCCCTCGCCGCCGGTGTCGGCGAACGGGTGGTCCTGGTGAGTTCCCATCGGGTGCGGGCCGACGGTCGCGACCTCGGCATGGTCCTGTCGGTGATCGATCGCACCGACGTCGAAGCACTCAGCCGCGAGGTGGATTCGATCAGGTCGATGAGCACCGCCCTACGCGCACAGCGCCACGAAACCGCCAACCGGATGCACGTACTCGCCGGCCTACTCCGGCACGGGCACGCCGACGAAGCGCTCGCCTACCTGGACGAGGTCACCGGAACCGGACCGGGAGGGGCGCTCCTCGGCGGACTCGACAATGTGCGCGAACCACACCTCCACGCGTTTCTCGACGCGAAGGCGGCTCAGGCGCGCGAGCGCCGGGTGGTGCTGCGACTCGGCGACCAGACCTGGATTCAGGGCGTACTCACCGAACCCGTCGTCGTCACCACCGTGCTCGGCAACCTCGTCGACAACGGGATCGATGCCGCCGCGTCCGGACCGGACGGTGGACAGCCCGGTGAGGTCGAGGTCGAGGTCATCGCCGACGGCGACACGGTCCTGGTCACCGTCGGGGATTCTGGACCCGGCATCGCTTTCGACGACCCCGACGACGTCTTCGCCGAGGGCGCCACGACCAAATCCGGCGCGCACGTACCCGGCGGCCGCGGTATGGGACTCGCCCTGGCCCGGCAGATCGCGCGCCGGGTCGGCGGCGACGTGTGGGTCGCCGATGCGGGGGGTCGCGGCTCCGCGGATGATGACGAACCGGGCGGGGCCGTGTTCGTCGCCCGCCTGCCCGGCGTGCTCGCGCCGACGGACGAGGCCGAAGACGACTCGTACAGCCAGACCGACGAACTGGGAGTGACCCCATGACCGACGACCACGGCGTCCTGATCGTCGACGACGACTTCCGGGTCGCGGCGTTGCACTCCGCGATCGTCGACGCCGTCCGGGGCTTCACCGTGCGAGCCCGGGCGGGCAGCATCAGTGCGGCACGTCAAGCCATCGCCGAACATCCCGACATCGATCTCGCACTCCTCGACGTCTACCTGCCGGACGGTTCGGGCATCGAACTGGTCGCCGAACTCGACTGCGACTGCTTCATCGTCGGTGCCGAGACCGACGCCTCGGCGGTACGAGGCGCGATGCGTGCCGGTGCACTCGCCTACCTGATCAAACCCTTCGACGACGCCGACCTCGCGCGTCGGTTGGCCGGCTATGCCCAGTACCGGCGGATGCTGGCGGGCGAGAACGTCGACCAGCACGCCGTCGACGCAGCGCTGTCGGCACTGCGGTTCGGCACCCGCGCCGCGGACCGGGCCGAGGGTGGCTCGCCGACCGAACAGCGCATCCTGGCGTTGTCCGCCGAGGGCGCTCCGCTGTTCGCCGACGATGTGTCGCGGGAGATCGGCATCGCGGCACCGACCGCGCGGCGGCACCTCGCGAACCTCGTGGCGGCCGGACGGTTGACGATGTCGCTGCAGTACGGCGCCACCGGCCGGCCCCGGCAGGAGTACCGGCTGCCCGGGGCGTGACAGCGGGATCGGTCGGCACGGGACGCGGGGACCGGCCCGAGGATTAGAGTGGTGATCCATGACGATGCATGTCGAGACCGGGAATCCGGATCTGATCACAGTGGATGTCCCGACCCATTGGTACAACCTCGCCGCCGAGCTCGACTCGCCGATCCCGCCGCACCTGCATCCGGGCACCAAGGAACCGGTCGGGCCGGACGATCTCGCCGCGTTGTTCCCGAGCGGCCTCATCGCGCAAGAGGTGTCCACCGAGCCCTACATCGAGATCCCCGAACCGGTGCGCGAGATCTACCGGATGTGGCGGCCGTCGCCGCTGATCCGCGCGCGTCGTTTCGAGGAGGCGCTCAACACCAGGGCGCGGATCTACGTGAAGTACGAGGGTGTCAGCCCGGTCGGCAGCCACAAGACGAATTCGGCTGTCGCGCAGGCGTACTACAACAGCCTCGACGGTGTCACCAAGCTGACGACGGAGACCGGAGCCGGTCAGTGGGGAAGCGCACTGGCGTTCGCGGGTGCGCAGTTCGGCATCGACGTCGAAGTGTGGCAGGTCCGTGCGTCGTACAGCTCGAAGCCCTACCGGGGGTTCCTCATCCGCACCTACGGCGGGACCATCCACCCCAGTCCGTCCGAGCTGACCGAGTCGGGTCGAGCGATGCTCGCCAAGGACCCGAACACCACGGGCAGCCTGGGCATGGCCGTCAGCGAGGCCGTCGAGGTCGCGGCCGCGAACCCCGACACCCGTTACGCGCTGGGCAGCGTGCTCAATCACGTGGTGCTGCACCAGAGTGTCATCGGGCAGGAGGCCGTCGACCAGCTCAACGCGGTGGAACCGGGTGGTGCCGACGTCGTGTTCGGTTGTGCCGGAGGCGGTTCGAACCTCGCGGGGTTGTCGTTCCCGTTCCTGCGGGAGAAGCTGCACGGCCGCTCGGACCCGCGCGTCATCGCCGCCGAGCCCGCCGCGTGCCCGTCGATCACGCAGGGGGAGTACCGCTACGACCACGGTGACGTCGCCGGACTCACCCCGTTGCTCAAGATGCACACGCTCGGTATGGATTTCGTGCCCGACCCGATCCACGCCGGTGGTCTGCGCTATCACGGCATGGCGCCGGCGCTGAGCCACACGGTGGAGCTCGGTCTGGTGCAGGGTGTCGCCATCTCCCAGCACGACGCGTTCTCCGCGGGCGTGCAGTTCGCCCGGACCCAGGGCATCGTCCCGGCTCCCGAGTCGACGCATGCGATCGCGGCCTGCGCCTCGCACGTCGCCGACAGCGACAAGGACGAGGTCGTCGTGATCGGACTGTCGGGCCACGGGCAACTCGATCTGCCCGCGTATGCCGAGTTCCTCGAGGGCAACTTCTGACTCGACCCGGAACCGTGATCCCGGCGATGCGGACGGTCGGCATCGACTTGTCCGCATCGCCAGCGAAAACTGCTGTCGCATGCGTCGATTGGGATGCCGACAAGGCCGTGCTCACCGATCTCGTCGTGGGCGCGGACGACACCGCCGTCCGGCGCCTCGTCGAGGGGTCGACCCGCATCGGGATCGATTCGCCCTTCGGCTGGCCCGACGAGTTCGTCGACTTCGTCGTCGCGCATCATCGCAACGACTTGTCGAAGGGGCGAGAACTCGACGACATCGCCCGTCGACGACCACTTGCATTACGTCGCACCGATCTGCGGATCGTCGACGCCGGTGTCGGTCGCCCGCTCAGCGTGTCGGCAGACCAGATCGCGCACGTCGCGTTCCGATGCGCCGGCCTGCTCTCGGACCTGGGAGTCGACGACCGCGTCGACGGGTGGGCGGTCGAGGCTTACCCCGCTGGGGCACTCAAACGATGGGGACTGACCTCACGCGGATACAAACGGGCCGCCAACGTTTCGGTGCTCGCCGGACTCGTCGTGGCATTCGAAGAAGCTGCGCCATGGTTGGATCTCGGCGATCATGCCGAGACCATGGCCCGTGACGACGACGCGTTCGACGCCGTGATCACCGCACTGATCGCGCGTGCCGCCGAGCTCGGCCGGACCATCTTGCCCGATGCCACCGACCGGCCGGTCGCCGCGCGGGAGGGTTGGATCCACGTACCCACCGCCGAACTGGCGGAACTGATCTGAGTCGTGGTCTCGATCAGTCCAGCGACAACCGCATGAGCACGCGTGGGAATCCGGCGAGGACGGACGAGGTGTCTGCCGCCTTGGTGAAACCGGCCTTCTCGAACAGGCCGCGGGTCCCGACATAGGCCATCGTCAGATCGACTCTGGCGCCCTGATTGTCGACGGGGTAGCCCTCGATCGCCGGCGCACCGTTCGACCGCGCATAGTCGACGGCCCCGGCCAGCAGTGCGTGCGAGATCCCCTGCTTGCGATGACCGGGGCGGACACGGATGCACCACACCGACCACACCGGCAGGTCGTCCACGTGCGGGATCTTCCGGTTCCGGGCAAAGCTCGTGTCCGCGCGCGGTGAGACGGCCGCCCAGCCGACGACCTCGTCCGCCTCGTCGTAGGCGAGCACACCCAGCGGAATACCGCTGTCGCACAGCTCTTTCACGAACTCTCCGCGCTGCTCGCGGACCAGCTCCTGGTTCTGCTTGCTCGGGATGCGGTAGCTCAGGCACCAGCAGACGTTCGACGTCGGCTTCTTCGGACCGACCATCGTGGCGATGTCGTCGAAGATCGTCGCGGGCCGGACCTCGATGGGCATGCGTCCCATCGTCGTCGGCTCGGTCCGGGACGGCAAGCGGGCCGGTGTCAGCCCGGTGGCTGTCGCTCACGCCCCTGCTCCCTCATCCGAAAGAACGACATAACCATTGCTCCCTGAGGTGCGAGGAGCGCCAGCGACGAGCCACGAAGGGTCAGGGAGCCGACTGTGCCGGTCCGGCCCCGAAGACGGTCCGGTACCAGATCGCGGTGAGGATCTCGATGGCCGTGTCGTCGTCGGGGACGGGCCCGGCGGCGTCGCCGCGGACCGCAAGCCAGGTCCAGCACGTGGATTCGAGGGTCGCGACCAGCGCGGACGCCAGCGGTTCGAGCGGCAGGCCGATGGAGTAGCCCGCGCGCTCGGCACCGTGCAGACCCGACAACACCTGCTTCACACCGGACACCCGGTTGGCCAGCCATCGGTTGCGAAAATCGTCGTCGGTCATCGACATCTGGAACAGGCCGATGATCTCGGGCAGGTACTTCTTGTACGTCGTCCAGTACGCGGTCACGGCCGCGCGGACGCTCGCCTCCGGCTCGGTGTGCCGGGTCGCGAGCGACTGCTCCACCACTTCGTCCGCGAACTGATCCAGCAGGGCTTCGAGCAGCCGGTCCTTGCTGTCGTAGTAGTTGTAGAACGAACCGGTCGAGCGGCCGGCAGCGGCGGAGATGTCCGAGATCTTGGTGTTCAGATAGCCCTTTTCGGCGAACGTCCGGCGCGCGGCGTCGAGAAACGCGGCCTCGGTCTGGCGACCTTTGTTCGTCGGCGGCACCGTGAGCTCCTTCCGCGGACCGATTCTCCATCGAACCATGTGGACGGTCGATGACCGCACTCGGATCGACGGGAAGTGTGACCCTTGTCATCTTCTGAACCTGAATCTAGCATCGGAAAGCGCAGAGAAAGGAGTTCGGCATGAAATCGTTCGTCCAGCACCGCAAGGGGCGCACGCCTCGGCAGGTGCACCGAGATGTCGCCGATCTGAAAGACGATGAGCTCGGACGATACGGTTTCACCGGCCGCACGGCACATCTGTATCGACGCAACGACCCGACGCAGTTCCGGGCGGTGGGCACCCACACCGGCGTCGATCGAATCGTCACCGACCTCGCGCCCACCGACCAGAACGACCCCGCGGGTGAGCCGCTGCTGATGTTCCATAACGAGGACTGCCGGATTTCTTTGAGTCGTCGGAAAGAGGCCGCTCCGTTCTGGTTTCGCCCGGTCGACGGTGACGAACTCGTCTTCGTCCACGAGGGCACCGGGTATTTCGAGACCGAGTTCGGTCGATTGCCCTACCGGCCCGGCGATTACGTATATCTCCCCAAGGGGTGCACCTATCGTCAGGTGCCCGACGGTGCGTCGTTGCTGCTCGTCATCGAGGCGGTCGACGAGTTCCGGGTGCCCGAGCCGGGCGTGCTGGGCAGGTTCTTCCCCTTCGACTCCTCGCTCGTCGTCGTTCCCGAGGCGGAGGCGTTCGACGGTGACGGCCGAGACGAGTACGAGGTGCGGTTCCGGCAGCGGGAGGGGCAGACATCGCTGTTCTACCCGTTCCACCCGCTCGACGTAGAGGGCTGGCGTGGAGACAATTTCCCGTTCACGTTCAACATCGAGGACTACGACGTCGTCACCTCCGAGACGGTGCATCTGCCGCCCACGGTGCATCTGTTCATGCAGGCGACCGGGGTGTACGTGATGAACTTCCTGCCGCGCCCCGCCGAGGCGCGCAAGGGTGCCGAACGGCTGCCGTGGTACCACCGGAACACCGACTTCGACGAGATCGCGTTCTTCCACGGCGGCAGCATGTTCGGAGTCGGCATGCCGCCGGGCCTGATCTCGCACGCACCCCAGGGGATGCATCACGGCATCCCGGAGCGGGCGCGAGAGCGTTCCCGGCGCAAGTTCGACGAGTTCGACCGCGTGGAATGGCAGGTGATCTCGATCGACACCGGTCGACGGTTGATCGCCGCACCCGCACTTTTCGAATCCGGGGTCGCGGACTCCGCACAGGCCGACGCCGGGTCACGAGTATGAGCGACCGGGGGGACGTGCCTCGTCACGACTACGACCGCATTCCCTATCTCGTTGTCTTCGAGGACCTCTCGGCGTACCAAGACACCTACGGCGGGGTCACCGAGAGTGTGGTGCTCGAGAGCTACCTGCTCCGCCCCTGTGGCGTGCCGTCGAAGAACGTCATCGTCTTCATGCACCCGATCGGGGGCGGCGCCTACTTGCCGATGACCAATGCGCTCGCCCGCGCCGGCCACCATGTCATCTACTGCAACAGCCGGTATCGCGGCGTCGACAGTGCGTTGATCATGGAGAAGGTGGTGCAGGATCTCGGTGCGTGCGTGAAGGATGCGCGCGAACGCCTCGGTTACGAGAAAGTCATCCTGGCCGGGTGGAGCGGCGGTGGCGCCCTGTCGCTGTACTACCAGCAGCAGGCACAGCACGCGACGGTCACCGCGACCCCCGCCGGTGAGCCGCCGGACCTGACCGCCCTCGACCTCCCCGCCGCCGACGGCATGATGCTGCTCGCGGCGCACGTCTCGCGGCACGGCACTTTGACCGAGTGGATGGACCCGTCGATCCTCGACGAGTCCGATCCCGACAACCGCGACCCGGAGCTGGACCTCTACCACCCCTCGAACCCGAACCAGCCGCCGTACTCGGCAGAGTTCCTCGACCGCTACCGCGCGGCGCAGATCGACCGTAACCGGCGGATCACCGCCTGGGTGAAAGAGCGACTCGTCGATCTGCGCGAGCGCGGCGAACCGCTGATGGAGCGCGGTTTCATCGTGCACGGAACGATGGCCGATCCGCGCTGGCTCGACCTGACCGTCGACCCCAGCGATCGCAAGCTCGGTTGCTACCTGGGTGATCCGCGGATCGTGAACATGGGACCGGTCGGGCTCGCTCGGTTCACCACCCTCCGAAGCTGGTTGTCGCAGTGGAGCTTCGACGACGCCAACGGCGACGGTCCCCGGTGTGCGGCCGATCTCGCGGTCCCGACACTGGTCATCGGCAACTTCGCCGACAACGCGTGCACGCCCAGTCATACGCACCGCCTCTTCGACGCGGTCGGTCATCCCGACAAGACCCTGCACACCATCGTCGGCGCGAAGCACTACTACTCGGGCCGAGACCAGATCCCGCACCTGAAGGAGGCGGTCGGGACCATCACCGAGTGGCTGGCCGAGCGGTCGTGGGCCAACTGATGGCCCGGGTTCGCTGAAAACCGCCCGGTGGAAAGTGCTCGGGGACGTAGCGCCCGGTGTCCGTTTCTGACGGGCGGTTATCAGCTCGGCTTTCTCCAGGCCGGCGACCGGCTGCGGTGGTACCCCCGAGCGACGATCTCGGCGATGTCCGCATAGGTGTTGGCCCAGTCGCCGAACACCTGTGCATAGGTGAGCCGCAACGGAAAGTAACCGCGAGAGATCAGCTTTCGGTCTCGAGTGCGATCCTCCTCGTACTTCTCGATCCCGGTGTGGTGTTCGACGCTGTCCAGCTCGAGCGCGAGCCGTTCTCCGACCAGCAGATCGACCCACCCGACACCGGATACGTGGTGCTGGACCGTGACTCGCAAGCCGGCGCTCCGGAGACGTAGGCGGGCTGCTGTCTCGGTTCCGGACGCGGCGAGTTGGTGAGTCTTCTCGATGGCGCGCTTGATGAACATCGGCGCGTCATCGAACTCGGTGCGGAGTCGTGCGGGGGTGATCTTGCCGGTGTTGAGTGCGGAGTCGCACAGGATGACGAAACCCTCGACGTCGAAGCATCGGGCGGCGTACTGCAATGCTGTCGCGACATCGTCGACGGCGCCGTCGGCCGGAGTCGGCCGACCGTACCGTCGGCACCTGTCGTGGGATCGGCGTCGCTCGTGGCGCGTCACACGCGAATGCACTTGTTCGGGATGTTCAGGTATCCAGAGTCCGTGGCGTCGTAGCGCGGTCGCACAGGAGACGACGCCATGATCGGCGACGGCCCCGACCACTTCTGGATCGGCGGCCTCGGTCCGGTACCACCCGTGGCGTATCGACGAGAGCGTGCCGGAACGGCACGCTTCACGGATCGATGCGGCGGTCTCGCCGGCGGCCAGGTGTTGATGGGTGGCGACGACGCCGCCGAACCGCTCGGTGAGCTCGTCGAAGGTCATGCGGGACAGTGTCTATCGTGGCGGCGGGCAGAACCCGGCGTCCGAGACGTCTGTGGATTACTACGTCAGCAGTGTGAAAACCGCCCGTGGAAAGCGGACAGCCGGCAGACCGTCGTCGGCTCCGCTCCACCGGGCGGTTTTCAGACGACGGTCATTCCAGCTGCTTCTTCTGCACCTTGCCCATCGCATTGCGCGGGAGGGACTCGACGAACCGGATCTCGCGCGGCCGCTTGTGATTCGACAGTTCGCCGGCGACGAACTCGATGAGCTCGGTGTCGGCGACCTGGTCGCCGACGACGTAGGCGACGATGCGTTGGCCCAGGTAGTCGTCGGGGACGCCGATCACCGCCACCTCGCGGACCGCCGGGTGGGCGAGCAGGACGGTCTCGATCTCGCCGGCCCCGATGCGGAACCCGCCGGACTTGATGAGGTCGGTGGCTCGTCGGCCGACGATGCGGTGCATCCCGTCTCCGTCGATGACTGCGACGTCACCGGTCGCGAAAAAGCCGTCCGGAAGCCAGGATTCGGCAGTCGCTTCCGGACGATTCAGATACCCGGACGCCATCATCGGGCCGCGGACGTGGAGATCGCCCACGCTCTCGCCGTCGTGGGGTAGCGGCTCTCCGTTTTCCACCAGCCTGGTCTCCACGTGGGCGAGCGGGAGACCCACCCATCCGGGCCGGCGCTGTCCGTCGACGCGCGTGCTGACGGTGATCAGTGTTTCGGTCATGCCGTAGCGCTCGACGATCTCGCGGCCGGTGAGCTCGTGGATCCGCTCGAAGACCGGCACGGGAAGGGGGGCGCTGCCCGACACCAGGACTCGCGCCGACGACAGCGTCTGCGCCGCAGCCGGATCGGCGGCGACGCGGTTCCACACCGTCGGGACGCCGAAGAACATGGTCGCGCCGGATCCGGCGGCACCGGCGTAGGTGTCCGCGGTCGGGGTGACGGTGTGGATCAGTCGTCCGCCCCGTCGCAGGGGACCCAGGACCCCCAGGATCAACCCATGGACATGGAACAGCGGAAGGCCATGCGCCAGAGTGTCGTCGGCGGTCCACAGCCACGCATCGGCGAGTGCGTCGAGACCCTCGGCGATGCTCTGCCTGGTGATCGGAACACCTTTGGGGAGGCCGGTCGTGCCGGAGGTATAGAGGATCAGTGCGGTCGAATCGGCGTGCGGTTCCGGGTGACGGTGCCACGATTTCGCGTAGCGGCGGACCGGGATGACAGGAATGGTGGGTTCGGCGGGGGCCTGCCCCAGCCACGCCTGTGCCCCCGAGTCCGCGAGGATGTGCTCGAACTCGCGCGGCCCGGAGTCGGGCGGAACGGGGACGACCGGCACCCCGGCAATCAGCGCGCCCACCACCGCCAGCACCGTCTCCACCGTCGGCGTGGCCAGTACCGCGACGGTTCGGGCGCCGGCGATCCGTTCGGCGACTGCCGTCGCGGCCCCGACGAGGTCCTCGCGCGACAGCTTGTCGTCGCCGACACGGATCACGGCGGGATCGTCCGGTGCGGTGGGGGTCAGGGTGGGCAGCAGCACGTGTTCACTGTGCCACGACGGGTCCATCCCGCCCGTCACCTGCGCAGATCGCCGAGGTCACACGGCGTGCGCCCCGCACGCCGACCGCCGTCGGCGGTGGGACACCCCGACCCGCACTCCTGAGCGCATGCCCTCGGCGCCGATGGCATGATCTCGTGCACACGCAGCGACCGATCGGGGGCAACGATGTCTGAGCGCTTTCACCTGAGCACCATGCGCCTACGAGACCCGGCCGAACCGGGCCGGACGGCCAGCACGCTCGAGCTCTTCTTCGATCTGGTCTTCGTGGTCGCGGTCAGCATCGCGGCCGTCCAACTCCATCACGCACTCACCGAGAACCACATCGTCGACGGGGTGGTGTCGTACGCCTTCATCTTCTTCGCCATCTGGTGGGCGTGGATGAACTTCACCTGGTTCGCGACATCGTTTGGCACCGACGACTGGCTCTACCGGGTGCTCACCTTCGTCCAGATGGCGGGTGTGCTGGTGCTGGCCGCCGGGATCGAGCCCGCCTTCGTCGACCACGAGTTCACCCTGGTCGTGTTCGGCTACGTGGTCATGCGCGTCGCGATGGTCGCCCAGTGGTTGCGCGCTTCCGGCTCTGCCGGAGACCGCCGCCGGACGACCCGGCTCTATGCCGCCGGGATCGCCGTCGTCCAGATCCTGTGGCTGCTATGGCTCCTCGTACCGTCGGGAGCAGCCGCAACCATCGGGTTGGTGGTGCTCGTCGGTGCCGAGCTCGCGGTGCCGGTGATCGCCGAGAAGCAGGGGAACACTCCGTGGCATCCGCATCACATCACCGAACGGTACGGACTGTTCACGCTGATCCTGCTCGGCGAGAGCCTGTTGGCGTCGTCGAACGCCATCATCGAGGCGCTGCACAACGAACAGGAGCTCGCCCCGCTGATCTCGATCGCGATCCTCACGTTCATCGCGACCGCGGCGCTGTGGTGGATCTACTTCTGGCCGCCGCACCACCGGGCCATCGGGTCGCTCGCCGACTCCCTTCGATACGGATACGTCCACTACTTCGTCTTCGCCGCTGCCGGTGCCTTCTCGGCCGGTATCGAGGTCGAGATCGACGTCCTGACCCACCACAGCGAGTTGACGGAAACCCAGGCGTCGTTCACGGTCACGATCCCCATTGCCGTCTTCATCTTGGGCATCTGGTGGATTGCTCTGCGCGCCAATGCCGATCGCGTGGTGAACACCGTGGTACCGGTTGGTGCCGTGCTGGTCCTGCTCGACCCGGTCATCCCGGTCCCGTTCGCCTTGACCGCCGTCTTCCTCGTCGCGATCGTCGTCGTCCTGGTCCTTCGACCACCGCTCACCACGGCCGCTGACCCGCAGGTGTGACTACCGCATCGCCGCCATGATGCCGGTGAGCAGCCAACTGCGTAATCGCGCGGTGCTCCAGTTTCGTTCGACGGTGAAGTAGCGATGGGTCGCCGGGCCGGTGAGATAGCTCAGAATGTCGGCGAATTCGTCGACCCGGGTGTCGGGGATCAGGCCCCGGTGGACGAACCAGTGGCAGCCGGTGTGCACGTCGTCGAGCCGGCGGAGCTCAGACCGCTCGAGCTGTTCGCCGATGGCCGGGTCGGTGTCGGCCGCCAGCGTCGCGGCATGCCATAGATCGGCGATCCGACTGTTGGCGGCGACGACGTGGTCGACGTACCGCCCGATGGCGCGATCGGTGTCGGTGTCGTTCATGATCGCGATGA
Source organism: Gordonia sp. p3-SID1431 (assembly GCF_025143765.1). Classification (NCBI taxonomy): domain Bacteria; kingdom Bacillati; phylum Actinomycetota; class Actinomycetes; order Mycobacteriales; family Gordoniaceae; genus Gordonia; species Gordonia sp. p3-SID1431. The sequence goes on along the minus strand of NZ_JAMBDT010000014.1, from coordinate 13,825 downwards.
ACTCGGGTCGTTCGAGCAGCGAGACGAACTTCTCGTCACCGGTGAAGGCGCGTTCGAGGACGGCCGTCATGAGGGACGCTTTCGACCCCGCCTGATGCACGGTGCCGACGGACACCCCGGCCTGCTGCGCGATCTGCTGCACGGTGGTCCGCGAATATCCCTGCTGGACGAACAACGCCTGGGCGGCGTCGAGGATGCGTGTCCGCGTCTGCGCGGCGCTGATCGCGCGCTTACGCGGTGTGTAGGGGCGTTTGCTCACGCCGGCCTCCGATCGGGTCGGACTCCAACGACAACGATAGTAGTGGCCTTGCTGGGCCTTGCCCAAAGTCCGACTACGGTCTCTGAATCCAGCAAACTCGCTGAGGTGCAAAGATGGGACCGATCGCGCGAGAGCGCTCATCCGTCATCTAATTTGGCTAGAGTCGATCTCTATTCAAATGGAGGATCGATGTCGACCATTCTGTTGTGCGCCACCCCGCTGGCCGGGCACGTCGGTCCGTTCACCGCTGTCGGACGGGTGCTGGCGGATCGGGGTCACGAGGTGATCATGCTGACCGGCTCGCGCTTCGCCGACCGGGTTGGCGACGCAGGGTTGACCGTCGAATCGCTGACCGGAGTCGCCGATCTGGACGAACGTGACCCCGACAGCTTCACCCCCGACCGGCATCGGCATCGCGGATTGGCGTTGTCGCGCTATCAGGTCGAGCGGACGTTCATCGCGCCGCTGCCGGAGCAGGCGACGGCGGTGGCGTCGGTCGTCGGCCGCCGGGGCGTTGACGTGATCCTGTGCGACGGCACCTTCGCCGGGATCATCCCCCTGCTGTCCCGGCCCCCGGGCCGGCGGCCTCCGGTGATCGGTGTCGGCACCATGCCGCTCGCTCAGTCCAGTCCCGACGTCGCACCCTTCAACAGCGGTTTGCCGCCGATGACCGGCCGGCTGGGTCGGCTCCGTAACCGGTTGGCTCACATGGCAGTACGGCGGGTGTTGCTCGCGTCCACGCAGTCCTCGGCGCGGGACCTGGTCCGACGGGCCGGAGGCACGCTTGATCATTTCGTCCTCGACCTGTCCAGGGCGTTCGACCGTTTCGTCCAGCTGGGCCCGGCCGAATTCGAGTATCCCCGATCCGATCTCGCGCCGAACACGGTGTTCGCGGGGCCGGTGTTCGCCGGCGTTGCTGTTCCCCCGCCGTCGTGGTGGTCGGAGATGCTCGACGACGACCGCCCGATCGTCCACGTCACCCAGGGCACGCTCGACAACGACGACTTCTCCCAACTGATCGAACCCGCCGTCGCCGGGATGGCCGAGATGGACGTCCAGGTCGTCGTGACAACCGGCGGTGCGGACCCGGATCCCGTGCCGCGGAACGACAACACGCGGGTCGCGCGGTTCCTCGACTACGGCGCACTGTTGCCGCGCACATCGGTGATGATCACCAACGGCGGCTACGGCGGAGTGCTGCAGGCGCTGCGCCACGGCGTGCCCGTCGTCGTCGCACCAGGGGGTGAGGACAAGCCCGAAGTCGCGGCTCGGGTGGCGTACTTCGGGGTCGGCGCAGATCTGGGGACCCGGCGACCCGCTCCTGCGGACCTCGCCGCGACGGTACGCCGCATCCTGGCCGACGACGGCGTTGCCGTTCGGTGCCGGCAGATGGCGCATGCAATCGCCGGTTACGACTCGACCCAGACGATCGTGACCGAAGTCGATCGGGCGGTTCGTCGATCGACCCGCTCATCCTGACCCGCCGCGCGGTCGGTGTCATCCGGATACCCGAATGTCGGCGCACCTGCCGACGACAACCGAGAAAGAGAGCCCGACATGAGTGATGCACGAGCAGTCATCGACGCGCACATCGACGCCTTCAACGGCCGCGCACCGGAGAACGAACCATGGTCCGCCGCCGCGGAATTGGTCTCGCCGGGTGGGGTGTTCACGGGACGGGAGGGCGTACTGGGTTTCCTGTCGGTCTTCCAGGGCGCCTTCTCCGACGGTCGCCTCACCGTTGGTTCGTATGTCGTCGACGGCGACAACGCCTCGGTGGAGGGCACGTTCGACGGTGTCCACGACGGTGTGTTGCAGAGTCCGTCGGGTCCGGTCGAACCCACCGGACGGCCTGTCTCGTTCCGATGGAGTGCGACCTACCGCATCGACGGCTCGGAGCTGATGTCCGAGCACCTGTACTTCGATCAGCTCGACTTCCTCGGGCAGCTGGGTGTGCTCCCCGGATGAGTCGTGCTCGGCGCCGGTTGACCAGGGTCTTCGCGGCCGCGCTCATCGCCGGACCGATCGTCTCGGGTACGCAGGGAATCGTCTCGGCGGCACCGGTATCCGCGTCGGCGTCGGTGATCAGCAGTGTGGCGGTCGGGCCGCAGCGGCACGATCTGGTGATCCGTTCGGCCGCGATGGGCCGGGACGTGCCGGTGAGCGTGTTGCACCCGGCGCACTCCCGGTCGCGCGGGACGCTGTATCTCCTCGACGGGGGCGGCCGCAAGACGGCGATCAGCGACTGGATTCGGGAAGCCCGCGCGGACAGGTATTTTCGTGACAAGGACGTCAATGCGGTGCTGCCCGGCGGCCAGGGGGCGTTCTACACGAACTGGCAGCACGACGACGCGACGTTCGGGCGTCCGCAGTGGGAGACGTTCCTGACCGTCGAACTGCCGTCGCTGATCGACGGCCGGTTCCACGGGCAACGGGCGGAACGCGATCGCGGGCCTGTCCATGGGCGGCCAGGCCGCGTTCACACTCGCGACGCGCCGGCCGGGCCTGTACACGGGCGTCGGTTCCATCAGCGGTTGCCCGTTCACGACCGGCCCGGTGCACGAAGGGCAGATCCGAGCCGCGATCATCCGGGACGGTGGGGATCCCACCAACATGTGGGGTCCGTGGAACGCGCCGGGATGGGCCGACCACGACCCGGGTCGCCGCCTGCCGGCCCTCGTCGGGAAGCGCGTCTTCATCGCGTCCGGGACCGGCGCGCCCGGCCCCCTCGATCAACGCACCCGGCTCGACCCGGGCCGGCACCGTGGGGAGAAGATCGCGACGGGAGCGGTACTCGAGAACTCGGTCAATGCGTGCTCGAACGAGTTCGCCCGCCGGATGAGGTCCGAGGGGCTGCAGCCGGTCGTCCATTTCCGTGCGATCGGAACGCACGCATGGCCCTACTGGGCCGACGATCTGCCCGTGATGTTCGCCGCACTCGCACCCGGTCTCTGACAGCCCACGAGTGACTTCGCGCCATTCCGGGTACACCGCCCGTATGGCTGACAACGACCCCGCCCGCAAACCGTTCAACCCGCAGAACCCCGACCCGTCCAGCACGGCGGGACTCGAGCCCGGCGGCGGAGTGGCGCCCGGTGACACACCGCCGGCGGAATCCGCGGTCGGTGGAGAGGAGCACGAACCGCCGCAACGCAGGCGTGCCGGCGGCGTGATCGTCATCGCCATCGCGGCGATCATCTTTCTCATCGTCGCGCTCGGTCTGATCGGCCGCGCCGTGGGGCTCTTCTAGGGTTCAGCGCCGTCACCCGGCGTCGACGGGCAGCGGACGCGCCGCCAGCGGATCGCCAGCGCGATCTCACCGATGCCGACGACGAAGAGCACGGGTTGTAGGAAGAAGAACACCTGCAGCAGCGCGATCTGGATGATGATCCAGACCATCAGCGACGACCCGGCGAGCAGGCCGCCGATTATGCCCAACCGCGCGGGCACGGACGGGACGGCGGCGACCACGGCAGCCACCAGGTGGGGTAACGCGACTACGGCGATCAGTGCGACACCGGGAGCGGTCCAGGTCTCGAACGGCGTGTGGGTGAGCCACTCCCGCGGCATCGACCACTGATCGGTCATGAGAGCCGAGCCGCCGGCGAGTGCCGACAACGACACGAACAGCTCCATCCCGGCGAGCGTCCACGCCGTGCCGGTCCGTCGGTTCCCGATCCCCCGTTCGTCGAGGGAGTCGGCAGGCGCGGTCATGGTCGGAAGTCTGCACCGTCCGAGAGCCTCTGTCGTGAGGCAAAGGACACCAACTGAGCCGCACGTCGGCCACGGCGGCGGTGTCAGGGGCGCACCCAGCCGTCGGCGATGAGCTCGACCAGCAACTGGGCCTTGTTCCCGATCGGCCGGCCGGCTTCCTCGTAGCGTCGGGCGACACGCCGATAGTGCTCGCGCACCGTGCTCTCGGCGATCTCGTGGACACGCGACGTCTGACGCAGCGTCGCACCCAATGTGTAGGTCTGGAGGATCTCCAGCTCCCGCTGGGTGATGCGTACCCGGTTCGCAAGTGTGGGTGCGGACGGCGGGGTCGGCGGCCCCACCGCAGTCTCGAGCGCCCGCTGCAGCTCGTCCTCGGCGGCCGGGGCCCGCGGTGAGACACGGATGTGATCGAAGCCCGCGACCCCGTTGCCCACGAAGATGACGTTGACGGTGCGCAGCGATGCCACCCGCCGGACGAATCCGAGCATCGCGGCCGACCGCACCAGAATCGCGCTCGGGTTCCGTAGGGCAGCGAGCTGTGCGGGTTCGACGACCGTCGCGTCGTAGCCGGCGCTCTCCACGAGAGCGGCCAGGGCGGCGTCGAAGATGTCGTGCTCGGCAACGACGGCCGTGATCCGCCGCTCCGGACTCGGCGCGGCAGTGGGCCCGGTGCCGGGGGTCGCCGACCGGGGGGCGTCGTTGAGGGGTACGGACACGTGCCGGGATCTCCTGTCGACTTCGATTCGGCCGGGAGCTGTGAGCCGAACAAACGGCGGGACTCTCTCGGATGATCGACATGACTCGCGATCGGGCATCGAGAATTTATTTCACGAACGCCAACTTCTTCAGCCTTACGAACGTGAGACGGTTTGTCAGCGGTATCTCGGACCTGATGTGGTGATTGCAGGGTAAATAATCACCCTGTCGTCCGATCGGATGCGTGATCGCGCACACCGCGGACATATCGGGCATGATCATGCCTGTGCCGACCGACATGCGGGTCCTCGTCGCCTCCCCGCTGGGACACGTGGTCGCGGTGCCGCTGACCAAGGCGCTCGACCAGGCCACGGTCACCGTTGCCACCGGCCGCGACGAGTTCGTCCAGTGCATCGCCGGCAACGTGCGATTCGACGTCGTGGTGGCGGATCTGATCTGGAACCGACCCGACCTGGAATGGACCTTCGACGGACTCGACATCATCGACACCCTCGACCACCATGACCGGCACGCGCCGGTTGTCCTGGCGACCCAGGGACACGGGCTGGAACAGGACCATCTCGACGAGGCGCGGTTGCGCGACGAGGTCGCGGGGGTCATCGCCAAATCGGACGGTTTCGCGACGCTGGTCGGTGTTGTGCGCTCGGTGGCGCTCGGCCAGGCCCTGCCCAGGGCCGCGTCGGCGCGCCGTCCACCGCTCTACGAGTTGTTCGATGGTCGGCGCGGCCATACCGCGGGCCGTCTCGCGGGGGCGATTGCGTCGGGCAGCGCCTCGGACAACGCCTCATTGGCCCGCGCCGCCAAGGTGTCGCCGAACACGGCGAACAAGGTGACGAGCCACTACCTCGGGCCCATCATCGTCGAGCGCGGTGAGCACGACGCATCGCTGCCGATGACCCAGGCCGCCGTCTACCGGTGGTGCGGCCTACACGCGCGATACCTGATCAGCTGGTGCCGACGCCACGGGCACTCCGACGTCCTCGGATCGATGCCCACGTGATCAGTTCGGTTGATCAGTTCGCGTGAACCCCGACGGTCCGGTCTCGCGCTGGAGGCGTCGCGGATTCCGGCACGCTGATCCCGCTCCGCTCGCCGAACCACCGCAGGATCTCGACACCGGCGAGGGCCCCGGTGCCGGCGGTGATCGCGAGCCCGGGCGCCGACCAGCCGAGTGCTTCCAGCTCACCGTGCCGCGGGCGGATCGCGTGATCGGCGGCGAGCAACAGGTCGGTGTCGAGCCAGCCGTCGCCGGCCGCGCAGAGCACTGCCGAGCCGTCGAGGGTGCCGTCTGCGACGAGCCGTCGCCGGACTTCGGCGATGGCCGCCGACTTGGTCACCGGCTGCGGGGTCGCGTAGATCTTGCGACCCTGCTGGGATGCCGTCCAGCCCCGTGCGTCGCACCACTGCTGCCACTGTTCGAGGAACTCCGGCGGTTGGACCGCGGGGTCGACGACCAAGTAACAGAAGAGGTCGTCGGCGGTCCGCAGAGCGGTGACCCAGGAGTCGTCGATGCGTGTTCGGAGTTCGTCGCGGACCTCGTCGAGGGTGGCGCCCGCGCGGGTCACCTCGCGGTCGATGTGCGCACGCCATTCCGGATCGTCGGCGCCGTCGACGAGGATCCGGCCACCGTTGCTGACCACGGCGTGGCGAAATGGGCTGCCCGGCAGCTCGATCCGGGCAAACTGTGCCGGGGTGCGAGTGGTCGTCGGTACGACGACGACCTCACGTGCCAGACGGGTCATCAGTTCGACGGCGGTCGTGGTCATGTACGACAGCGGCGCGTCGCGGTAGATCTCGACGCACACGGTCTCCAGGGCCGCGAACTGCTCGTCGCCCATGGCGGCGCGTGAGTAGATCATGGTCCGATCGAGATCGGTGGCGACCAGCGCGTTCACGAGTCCTCCTTGATGAGCCCGACGCACGAGTAGGCGAGATCGGGCGAGACCTCCACGGGCACATCTCGTTCGGCGGCGAGCAACCGGATGTGGCGATGTTCGGGCAGATCGTCGGCGCGCACCAGGATGCGCCACGGTACGCGACGCAGCAGCACCCGCGTCGTCTCGCCGACGCCGGGCTTGACCAGATTGATCGACGACAGGCCGTACTCGGTCTGGATCTGTTCCACGGAACGCCAGCCGGACCAGTCGGGCCGGCGTGACTCCGGCGTCATCGCCGACACCGTCGTCCGGACTCGGTCGGCGACTGCATCGAATTCGGCGCTGACGGTGTCCAGGAACAGTCCCGAGACATCGAAGTCGGCGAGATGGCGGTAGAACTTCGCTCCGTGGAACTCGCCCGGACCGATGTGGTCGGCGTTCAGGACGGTGCGCGAGACCAGGCCGGAGACAGTGGAATTCAGGCAGGCGGAGGCGATGAGGAAGTCGTCCCTGGTGCCGAACAGGGTCGTGCAGGAGCCGGAGTCGGCCAGCACCGCGAGTTCGTCGTGCAGTTGCGGCCGCCCGGCGCGCGCGTACTCGTCGACAGCGGCGGTGAGTTCGCGCTGGATGGCGCCCTTGCCGGTCCAGCCGTCGACGAAGACGACCGACTCGGCCGGGTGCCGCGCCACGATGTGATCGAGTGCGACGGTGTCGATCCCGCGGGCGCGCACGATCGAGATCGTGTAGTGCTGGGGTTCGATGCCGTGGACGGCCGCCATCCACCGTCGGATCAGGATGCCGACCGGGGTGCCGGCCCGCGCCAGCGACACCAGCGTCGGCGTGGAATGCCGCTCGACCAGGATGAGTTCGGACACCACTCCGACGGCTTCCGCGAGCCGCTGGGCGGAAGACCGTAGCGTCGCATGGAAGAGTTCCTGGTACTCGCGGCCGGGTTGATACTCGATCGGCAGCGACTCCGCGTAGTGGGCCTGACCGGACTGGATTCGACGTTCCCGTTCGCGCAGTTCACCTTCCAGCGCCACGTCGGACAGGTCTTTGAGCAGCCAGGTGACCTCGTCGGCCGCGTACGAACCGAACTCCGGTCCGCACAGCGGTGGTGTGGTGGTGGCGATGTCCATCAGCGCACCGCCTCTCGGGTTCGTGCCAGGGCAGGCTGGTCGGTGGCGGGCAAGACGGCCAGCACCACCGGGTGCCCGGCGGCGGTGAGGACGTCGACGAGTCCACCGGGCGCACGCAGCTCATCGGTGTCGGCCGGCGAGTCGACGATCAGGACGACCTGCGGGTCCGGATGGTCGACGGAGGACACGTTGTAGACATACCTTGGCGTCTCCGGATCGGGTTCCGGTGCGGTGAACCGGAATCCGCGCCGGAGTGGATAACCCGGGACGTCGTGCACCTGGGCCGGCGACCTCGTGGTGGTCTGGTATCCGGTGGCGAAGCCACGACGCTCCAGCGACTCGGCGATGCACAAGGGTGCGTACATCAGTTCCTCGTGCCCGATCACGACAACCGGGCGCCGCGGATCGAGTTGTGCCGCCACGGTGTCGGCGGCCGCGGTCGCCGCTCGCCGGAAGCCCGTCGAGTCGGTGCGGAGAATTCCGTGCCGGCCGCCGTCGGGAACTGCCGCCGGCCAGTCGAGGGCCACCGCGACCAGGCCGCCGCGCCGGGCTGCCACCGGGTTGAGCTCGTCGGACCCGAGCTGCCACACCTCGTCGAGGAGGTCCGGGGGAAGGGTGATCGAGCCGTGCGCGAGCGCCACGTAAGCGACATCGACGCCGAGTTTCGCTGCGAGATCATCGCATTCCGACTTCTGCGCGGGGGTACGCATGTCGACCAGGGACGCCACGACGAACCGCTTACGAGGACGGTCCGCGACGATGGCCTCGATGGCGCCGAGCGCGGTCTTGCCGGTGGAGATCTCGTCGTCGACCAGGATCAGCACCTCGTCCGGCGCCACGGGGTCGAGAAATGCGGAATCGCTGGGCTGCAGCAAATGCGTCCTCGCATGTGAATGCCCTTCCTCGAAGGTGCCCGTCACCACCACATCCGGGCGTCTGCGCCGCGTCGAGTGCAGATACCGGGACGCGGAAATGCGTTCGGCGACACAGTGTCCGAGACCGGTCGCGGTTTCGGCGAAGCCGAAGACGACGGCGTCGCGCGCCGCATTCGCACCGATCTCGGCGATGATCGCGGCGCCCAGATCGTCGGCGGCGCCACGGACAATGGCGGGCGAGGTCGGGATGTGCTTGCCCAGCACGGTCGAGACCAGCAGATGAGCACGGCGTCGGTTGTGGCGCAGACCGAGTGAGACGAGGTCGCGGACCGTGTGACCCGGAATGTCGCCGACGTCGGCAATCTCGACGCCGAAACGTTCGGTCACCCAGTCGATGCCGACGGTGTCCGGATCGTTCACGAGGTGGCCGACCCGGGCGAGGCGAGTGCGGTGAGGAGGTCGACGAACGAAACCCCCTGGCGGGTCACGCCGAAGGCGGCAGCCCGATCGATGACCCGCAAGGCCCAGTTGCGGTGGGGCTTCAGCTCGTTCATCTTGTTGCGGTACGACGACGCCCGTACCCCGCCGGACTCGCCGGCCAGGATGTCGAGTGCATCGTGATACTCCTCGTGGGTGACCGCCGACAACGCGTGCACCGCGGCGACATGCGCGGGGTGGATGACGGTCTTGCCGTGCAGGCCGTTGGCGCGGTCGAGGGTGATCTCGCGGAGGAGACCGTCCATGTCGCGGCTGACGAGCTGCTGCCGGAAGTAGACGGCGTCGTTCTCGCGGAACGGTGTGTGACGCAACATGGGCTGGAACATGCGCTCGTGGTCGGCGAAGTACTCCCACACCGGCCCCGTCACGACGAAGCCGCTCTCGTCGCTGCGGCCGAGATGGTTGACGATGCCGGCGATCACATCGGCCGCGACCCGGACGTCGTAGATGGTCAGGTCACGATCCCGGCGGATGCCGAAGTGACTACAGATGTCGGTGGCACCGATGCGCACGGCGAGCACGTGGTCGCGGTGCGCGCTCAGAAGCGACGCGAGGGCGGTCAACTCGTCGTCGCGGGTCTCGCGGTGCACGACCGCGGCCGACTCGAGAACCGGCATGACCCAGAGTTGCTTGTCGAGGATCTGTCCGGCAGTGGCAACGGCGTCGAACGCCTCGGGTGCATTCTCCGACGAGAACTTCGGGATGACGAACCCGGTCAGCACCGACGGGGTGTCGAGCGCGGTGGCGATCGGCACTATCCGGTCGGCCGACCGCGGACGGACGAACAGCAACATCGGCCGGCACGGGTTCGCGGCGATAGCGCGCAACGCGGCCACGGCGTGCTCGATCGCCTCGGCCTCCTCGTCGTCGGCGACCGCGTCCTCGAGGTCGATGACCATCGAGATCACACCCTCGGCGCGGCGTCGGCGGATGACCTCGGCAAGATCGGGCCGGGTTGCCGGGACGTACAGGGTGGCGCCCAGCGCGACGGCGAGCCGCTGCGCCGGCCAGGTCGGCTCGATCGGCTCGGGCTGCCGATGGAACAGGGAGTTCGAGACCGACGGCTCCAGATGGTCGAAGTGCCGGATCGTCCCGGGCTCGAGACCGGTGTCGTCGTGTCGTGCAGTGGTGGTCATCCTGCGGCCACCTGTCCTCTCATCCGCGAAACGATCTCGGTGATCCGGTCGTCCACCGCACGCAGCTGCGTCAGGTAGCTCCAGTAGTCGGGGTGGATGCGATCCAGGACCCCCTTGGCGCGCTCGATCCGGTCGGCCTGAGCATCGAGGACCGAGCCCCATTCGTCAACCAGACGGTGGTTGACCGCAAAGAGCTGGGCGTCGCGCAGGCGGAAGCGCACGCGCTGCTCCGCGCCCCTTGGGTCGGTGCGCACCTCCCGCAGGAGTCGCAACCGGTCGAGCACGGCGTCGACGGCCTTCTCCGCGACGGCCAGGTCGTCGCGGGCGGCGTCGGCGCGGCCGATGGCCTGGTCGGGGGCAGCATCGACCGTCGCGCGGGCGGCCGCGAGCTCGGCGTCGGCGTGTTCGAGCCGTTCGTCGACGACCGAGCCGTTGCGCTGTAGATCGAGGGAGCAATCGGCACTGAACTCCCGGCGCAGTGCCGAGAGGGTGTCGGGGAGTTGCGCGCTCCGGGTGGACACCGCGCTCCGGCGCGTTTCCACCGAACGGATGACCTGCTGTGCGCGGTCGGCGAAGGCGGGGGCCTCGGCGAGAAGTTGTTCGAGGCGACGCGCCGAACTGAGCACGGCTGCCGCGGCGGTCTGCCGGGCACGCAGCCCCGCGCCCTGGTCGAAAGCCGTGAGCGCACGAGCGAGGTCGTCGGTGGCATCCGACACCGACTGCAGTCGTGCCACCGCCGGTGCGGCGTTCTCCAGGGCGGTCATCGCCCGGTTGGCGGCCACCCGCGCCTCGTGGTCCTGGGCGTCGGCGGCCCGCACCGTGGCCCGCGCCCGCTCGAGGGTCTCGGCGTTGGTCCGGGCGAAGTCGCGCATGGAGGCGGTGATCGACCGCAGCGCCTGTGTCGACCGGTCGAGATCCCGGGGGTCGACGCGTGTGCCGGCCGGGGGGGACACCAGCCGGAGGTAGTCCGACGTCGCCTGGGCGTGCTGCTCGCGGATGTCCGACCACGAGGCGCGCAGGCGCGACCGCGGGTCGAGGGCGGCGGTCACCGCGACGGCCGGATCGATCTCGGCCAGGACGGATTCGGACTCCAGGAACGCTGCCGTCATTTGTTCCGATGATGCAGGTGGCGCGGAATTCGTGCGTGAATCGTTCCCGAACCAACGACGTACGAAGTTTCCGGGCACCACTCGATGCTATCGGCTATTTTCATCTCGGTATGAGGCCGGATTCCCCGGCTCACGGCGAGCTGGGATGCCGAGATGCCGGCAGGTGCCGCGGTGCGGGGATGGCGTCGGGAGACGAACGAGGGATGGTCGATCGGCGGCCTCCCCACGGCGCGAGAGAGGCACGTCGAATGCAGTTGGTACAACGGTCCAAACGCGTGGTGGAAGCCAGGCTGAACAACTCCGCGGTCCGCGCGATCAGCGGGTCGATGGTCGCCTACGAGGGACAGGTCACCTTCAAATCGGCGGGCTTCGGCGGCGGCGACGGCGTGCTCGCGGGCCTGAAGCAGCGGGCCACCGGGGAGGCGCTGTCGCTCATGGAGGCCTCGGGCAACGGCATCGTGTACTTCGCGCACAACGCCGCCGAGACGACCGTCATCGAGCTCAACAACGAGACCCTGCAGGTGGAGTCCGAGCAGCTGATGGTGCTCAACGGCAACCTGCAGACCAACGTCACCTTCGCCGGTCTGCGCGGAGCGTCGTCGGGTCAGGGTCTGTTCACCACGACGGTGAGCGGCCACGGACAGATCGCACTGTTGTCCAACGGCGGCCCGCTCATCCACCTCGAGGTGTCACCGCAGTATCCGCTCGTGGTCGACCCGGACGCGTTCGTCTGCGCCCGCGGCCAGTTGAGTCAGTCCTTCGTCACCGATGTCTCCTGGCGGTCGGCGCTGGGACAGGGTGGCGGAGAGGCGTTCTCGTTGCGCTGGGATGGCAGCGGCGTCGTGTCGATCCAGCCGGCCGAGCGGTGAGGGTGAGGTAGCGAGAATGTTCACCAAGGTCAACAGCAAGGTCGTCTCCGTCGACATCGGCCGTACCGGGCCGGTCGTCGCGCGACGCGGGGCGATGCTCTTCTACAAGGGCAACGTGCACTTCCAGCCCCACCAGATCGCGGGAGCCGGCGGTATGGGCGGCGGGATGCCGGGACTGGGCGGCATGGGCGGGATGGCCGGCCGGATGCTCGCCGGCGAGCACGAGTCGACGATGATCGCGCAGGGGCACGGCGAGGTGCACTACGGCTTCCTCGGCATCGAGGTGCACGTCGTGGATCTCGCAGCGGTCGGCGGCACGATCCGGGTCGAGGCGTCGCGGCTGCTCGCCTACGCGGCCAACCTGCAGGCCTCCGTCGTCTCGGTCGCCTCACAGGGCGGTGGTGGCGGCGGTGGTGGCGGCCTCTTCGGTGCATTGCGGTCCGCTGCCGCCGGAGCCGTCACCGGTCAGGGCATGTTCACGACGCAGCTGTCGGGTCCGGGTTCGGCGGTGCTGCTCGGGCACGGTGGGGTCTTCGAGCTCGAGGTGTCCCCGGCCAAGCCGCCGGTGACCGTCGACCCGCAGGCGTTCGTCGGGTCGGCCGGTCAGGTCAACACCAGCCTGCGGTCGGCGATGAGCTGGCGCAACGTGGGTCGAACCGGCGGTGAGGCAATGCAATTGGAGTGCTCCGGACAGGGCATCGTGTACGTGCAGGCATCGGAGGAGAAGCTATGAGTCAACTCAACACCGTGTGGAGTCCGATGAATTTGCCGTCGGACGACAACGTGCCGGACAACAACTACTCCTTCTGCATCGACCTCAACCAGCCGTGGTTCATGTCCAAGGGCGCGATGATCGCCTACTACGGTCAGATGCAGTTCACCGCACTGACCCAGGGTCTGCAGGGAAACATGCTGCAGATGGTGGCGCAGCAGTTCTCCGCCCCGCTGTACCTCGGTGACTACGTCGTCGCCGAGGGCCACGGCAAGCTGATCATCGGCGACCGCGGATACGACATCAACGCTTACGACCTCGAAGACGGCAACCTCACCATCCGGGCAGCCAATCTTCTTGCCTTCCAGCCGAACCTGTCGCTCAACCAGTCGATCGTGCCGGGGTTCCTGACGCTCATCGGCACCGGTAAGTTCCTCGCGTCGTCGAACGGCCCGGTGATGTTCGTCGAACCGCCCGTGCGCGTCGATCCCGAAGCGCTTGTCGGATGGTCGGATTGCCCGTCGCCCAGTCACCACTACGACGAGGCGTGGGTCAACGGTTTCATCGCGGCCGCGGGCCGGCGGATGGGGTTGAACTCGGGCGAGGAGCGCCAGTTCGACTTCACCGGCGCGGGAACGGTTCTCGTGCAATCGAGCGAGAAGGTGCGCGACGACTCGTCGGTCCTGCGCACCATCCAGGGTCATCTCCCGGGCATGTCGGTGCCGAGCCTGCACCAGATCAACCAGCAGATCACCCAGCAACTCGGGCAGCAGCAGGGCTGAGTCGGGCTCTCGAAACCACTGCGCCACAGGACCTTCGGGTCCTGCGGCGCAGTTGTTCTCTCCGCTCCCTGAGGAGCGAGCTTGCGGGCGTCACGAAGGGTCTTCGCAACGTCGGTCGCCGGACCCTTCGTGACGCGC